>CAXBIJ010000237.1:0-5822 GCA_963975675.1 uncultured Maribacter sp.
CGATACTGATATCACAGAAATCAAAAGAAATCATTTCTTTACCATCTATCATAGAATTGACTGCAGGGTACATCCCTAACGCTCTAACAACGGCTTTAGTGAAGAAGGACATAAAACCCAACCCTACCCCGTGTTTACTTTTAAAGTCTTCCTTGTACTTATCTCTAAGCTCAAAGATGGCACTCATATCCACTTCATTAAAAGTGGTTAACATTGCGGTCTCATTCTTAGCAGCAACCAGTCTCTCAGCAACCTTTCTGCGTAACATAGACAATTTTGACCTTGTCTCACCACGATTACCACCAGTTGGGGACCCCATAGAAGGAACTGCATTCACAGCATCTTCTTTGGTGATTCTACCATCACGTCCAGAACCAGAAACAGTATTTTTATCGACACCCTTTTCGTCTAAAATTTTCTTTGCAGCAGGAGAAGGAACTCCTGAAGCATACGTTGCTTTAGCTTGAGCCGGTTGCGAAGCTTTTTCAGCTACGACTTCTTTTTTAACTTCCTCTTTTTTTGATTCAGAGACAGCAGCTTTATCATCACCTTCAGGCTTTGCAGCACTAGTATCAATTAAACATACAATTGCACCAACCGCTACGGCATCTCCTTCTTCAGCTTTCAATGTAATTATACCACTAGCTTCGGCTGGCAACTCTAAAGTGGCCTTATCTGAATCTACTTCAGCAATTGCCTGATCTTTTTCTACGTAATCCCCATCTTGAACTAACCACTCCGCTATTTCTACCTCTGTGATAGATTCTCCCGGTGAAGGGACCTTCATTTCTAGAATCATTCTTTCTATAATTTGATATGTTATTTTAAATCTTTGGGTTTGAACATATTATCCTTTGATTTATCAAAGACATAATCTATTACTTGTTGATGACGCATTTTAGACCTAACCGCACTTCCTGCAGCTGGGGCAGCATAAAAACGTCGAGAAGCTACTCTAAATTTCTGTACTTCGCTAAAGTGCATTAATAAATGACTCCATGCTCCCATGTTTCTAGGTTCTTCTTGAGCCCAAACAAAGTCATCTGTATTCTTATATTTCTTCATCACCTCTTTCATTTTCTCCTCAGGTAATGGAAATAATTGCTCAACTCTAACTAAAGCAACATCATCTCTTTTTTGCTCTTCCTTAACTGCTAATAAGTCATAATAAAACTTACCCGTACAGAAAACTAAGCTTCTAACCTTCTTAACATCTGCGGTATCATCATCAATAACTTCTTGAAAAGCACCTTCAGCCAATTCAGAAACTTTTGAAACTGCTTTAGGGTGTCTTAATAAGCTCTTAGGTGTAAATATGATTAAAGGCTTTCTAAAATTCGCCTTCATTTGTCTTCTTAAGATATGAAACATCTGTGCAGGGGTAGTTACATCTGCGATATACATATTATCCTTAGCACATAATTGCAAATAACGCTCCATTCTAGCTGAAGAATGTTCAGCCCCTTGACCTTCATAACCGTGAGGCAATAACATTACCAAACCGTTTTGAAGTTTCCACTTATCTTCTGCAGCAGAAATATATTGGTCAATCATAATTTGGGCTCCATTACTGAAATCTCCAAATTGAGCCTCCCAAATAGTTAATGTATTTGGGCTAGCCATCGCATAACCATAATCAAAACCTACCACACCATATTCTGATAAAAGAGAATTATAGATTTGAAATTTTGCTTGTTTCTCGGAAAGCATGTTCAAAAGAATCACTTCTTCTTCACTTTCTTCAACCTTCATTACGGCATGGCGATGAGAAAAAGTACCACGCTCAACATCTTGACCTGACATTCGAACGGCAAAACCTTCTTCTAAAAGAGAGCCATAAGCTAACAACTCGCCCATTGCCCAATCTAAATTATCAGATTCGAAATACATATTTTGACGATCATTAACCAATTTCTCAACTTTTCGTAAGAACTTTTTACCCTTAGGTAATTCTGTTAAAACTTTAGCGATTTTGTTTAATTTAGCTTTATCAAAAGTGGTGTCAACGGCATCCATCATCTCCCATTCACGCACATTTACAAATCCTTTCCATTCATCAGCCATAAAAGGCGTGATTACTGTTTTATCTTCTTTTCTTGAATCTTCTAATTTTTCTTCAAGAGAGTCTTTATATTGTTTTTCAAGTTCGGCTACATACAAGTCATTGATCACACCTTCTTTCATCAATCTTTCAGCATAAATATCTCTTGGATTTTTATGCTTTGCTATTGCTTTATATAGTTTTGGTTGTGTAAACCTTGGTTCATCACCTTCGTTATGACCATATTTTCTATATCCTAATAAATCGATAAATACGTCACTTGCAAATCGCATTCTATATTCTAATGCGAAAAGAGAGGCATGAACAACTGCTTCTGCGTCATCCGCATTTACATGAAGCACCGGACTCAAGGTAACTTTTGCAACATCTGTACAATACGTAGATGTTCTAGCATCTAAGTAATTAGTCGTAAACCCTATTTGGTTATTTACTACTATATGTATAGTTCCACCTGTTTTATAGCCATCAAGATTAGCCATTTGAACCAATTCATACACCAAGCCTTGACCAGCTATTGCAGCATCACCATGAACAACGATTGGCAATACTTTAGAAAAATCATCTTGATAATCAGCATCTTGTTTTGCTCTCGCAATTCCTTCAACAACAGCACCTACCGTTTCTAAGTGTGATGGATTTGGCGCAATATTCATTTTAATTTTATTGCCGTTGTCTGATTTTCTATCAGATGTCCAACCTAAATGATATTTAACATCACCATCAAAAATCTCCTGCTCGTAATCTTTACCATCAAACTCACTAAAGATATCTTTCGCCGATTTACCGAAAATATTGGTGAGAACATTTAATCTACCACGGTGTGCCATACCCATAACGAATTGTTTCACGCCCATTTCTGCAGCGCGCTCAACAATTACATCTAATGCAGGTATTAAAGATTCATTCCCTTCCAAAGAAAATCTTTTCTGCCCTACATACTTGGTATGAAGAAAAGTTTCGAAAGAAATCGCGTGATTCAATTTTTTAAGAATATGCTTCTTTCGTTCAGAGTCAAAATTTGGATGATTGTCATTAACATTAATCCAATCTTGTATCCATTTTACCCGTTCTGGGTTTCGAATAAACATATATTCAACACCAATAGCATCACAATAAATACTTTGAAGATGTCTAATTATTTCTTGTAACGAGCTTGGACCAATACCTATGATATCTCCGGCATTAAAAACCGTTGACAAATCAGATGGTTCCAATCCAAAGTTCTGTATATCTAAAGTTGGCTCGTAATGTCTTCGCTCTCTAACCGGGTTAGTTTCTGTGAATAAATGACCTCTACTTCTATAGCCGTCAATAAGACGAATTACCTGAAACTCTTTTTGAAGAGATTCTGGCATTTCACTTTTGTTGCCATTTACTATAGCTGTAGTTCGATTTTCATCAATATCTAGATCATCTAACGAACTCTCTAGACCAAAGTCAAAACCTTGAAAAAAGGCTCTCCAACTTGGCTCTACACTGTCCGGATTCACTAAATACTTATCATATAGCTCTGAAAAAAAAGAGGTATGAGCGGTATTCAAAAAGGAATATTTATCCATGAATTACTTTCTGTATCTTTAGAATAAATTTGTACAAATTTACAACATTTACCATATCTAACAGAAGAATGTCGTGTATTATTGAAAAAAATGAAACTTTAAAACAAAATCTACAAATGAGCTTAAAAAAAATGCTTTTTACACTTCTGATAACCATTAATAACATTTCCTCTTTTGCTCAAAATTCAAATAACAATTCTGATTTTTGGAATCACGTTCGATTTGGTGGCGGCATAGGTTTAGGCTTCATAAATAATGGTTTTAATGGGTCTATATCACCGAGCGCGATTTATCAATTTAATGACCAATTTGCGGCAGGTACGAGTTTAAATTTTAGTTATGCCAAGTTTAACGATGATAAGTTTTTAGCCTACGGCGGAAGTGTACTATCACTTTTTAATCCCATACCTCAACTTCAACTTTCAACTGAATTTGAACAATTACGCATCAATAGAACGCTGTATTCCCAAACCATAAATATTGAGGATAATTATTGGCTACCTGCTTTCTTTGTTGGAATCGGCTATAGCACGCCCAATGTCACCTTTGGCTTACGATATGACTTACTTTATAATGATAATAAAAGCATTTATGGTAATGCATTGATGCCATTTGCACGTGTATATTTTTAATTTTTAGTTACCTTCATCACCGACCAAACCAACCAAAATGAATACATTGAAAAACAGATATCTTTCCTTGGATGTTTTTAGAGGAATGGATGTTGCCCTGATGATTATTGTAAATTCTCCTGGCAACGGCGATACCAGTTTCGGAATATTAAAACATGCAGAGTGGAACGGGTTCACCTTAACCGATTTAGTCTTCCCTACTTTTTTGTTTGTCGTGGGGAATGCCATGAGCTTCAGTATGAAAAAATATGAAGCCATTGGAGATGGTGCTTTTCTTAAAAAAGTCTTTAAGCGTTTTTCAATTATTTTTCTTTTGGGTTTTTTAATGTATTGGTTTCCTTTTTTTGAAAATGGAGCTCTAAAGCCTATTGCAGAAACTAGAATTTTTGGTGTACTCCAGCGCATAGCATTGTGCTATTTATTCGCCTCTCTTATACTTCATTACTTTAAAACAAAAACTGTTGTCATTTTCAGCATATTAGCATTAATTGGTTACAACATTCTACTTGTTGCCTTTGGCGACCTAACATTAATGGGAAATGCGGTAATAAAACTTGATGAGTTTTTAATTGGGGCAAACCATATGTACCACGGTAACGGAGGTGTCACTTTTGACCCTGAAGGATTACTCAGTACACTACCTGCTATCGTTAATGTAATTGCTGGATATTTAACGGGGAAATTTATTCAGAAGAATGGACAAAACTTTGAAACTATCGCAAAATTATTAATGGTCGCCGCCATTTTGGTTGTGGCTGGTTTTGCTTGGGATTTAATTATGCCATTCAACAAAAAACTATGGTCTAGTTCGTTTGTATTATTGACTAGTGGTATCGATTTATTCATCATTGCAACTTTAATATATTTACTGGACATGAGAAAACCAGGCAAGTGGACCTTTTTCTTTGAGATTTTTGGCAAGAACACCTTATTTATCTATTTACTATCTGAGCTTTTTATTATTACGTTAGCCGTAATTTCAATGAAAGGAACCAGTGCCTACAACTGGATTGCAGATAATATTTTCATTGCGACAGTAGGTGATTATTTTGGCTCGCTATTTTTTGCATTATGGATTATGCTGACTTGCTGGTTCGTTGGCTACCTTATGGACAAGAAAGGTATATACGTAAAAGTTTAGATTAAGCAAGCAGAAATTGAATTACAAATTCTGCTTAGGTATACTTATTTCTATACCATACTTTTTGGTATTCACGTTTTAAGATGAGAAAAGTCATTTGATCTGCAACCTCTACAGCATCTGTAATTTCAATTTGCATAAATTGACTTTCAGGTATATCAACTACATATAGAAGATTAAGGTATTCAGAAAAATGCTCCATCATGAGATAATACACTTTCTCTCGAATAACAGAAATAAATTCAGTTGGTTCAAATTTCAATAGAAATTTTAAAGAAATATTGGCGAGACAAAAGTCTTTTTCCAATTGTGTAGATAATTCTTTAATGAGCAAACTTTCACTTGCGATATTCAATAACTGCCCACTATTTACAACTTCCAAATTCATTTGACCTATTATACTCTTTTACTTAACTAACTCGATAATC
>CAXBIJ010000238.1:0-5818 GCA_963975675.1 uncultured Maribacter sp.
GAAGCTCTTTTAATTTTTAAAGGAGCTTTTTTTTGTGCTATTTTTTAATCATATCTAAAAAGAATATTCATGCTAAAATTAAATATTAACGACGAAATTTCACCTTTAAAGGCTGTTGTTTTAGGTATAGCTAAAAGTTCAGGGCCTGTTCCTACGGCTGATGAAGCATATGATCCAAAATCATTGGAGCATATTTTGGCAGGTACGTATCCTAAAGAATCAGATATGGTTCAAGAAATGGAAGCCTTTAGAAAGGTTTTTGAGAAATACAATGTAAAGGTGTTTCGACCTGTGGTTTTAGAGAACTGTAATCAGATATTTTCTAGAGATATTGCTTTTGTAATTGGAGACAAGTTAATAACGGCTAACATATTACCAGATAGAGAAAAAGAGGTTGATGCGATATTACATGTCTTAGATAAAATTGATGACGACCATATTCTTCATCCACCTGATGAAGTTCATGTTGAAGGTGGTGATGTTATGCCGTGGAAGGACTATATATTTGTTGGAACGTATACAGCACCTGATTATCCAACATATATTACAGCTCGAACAAATAAAGCAGCGGTAGAATATTTAACTAAACAATTTCCACAAAAAAAAGTAAAATCGTTTGAATTGCGAAAATCAAATACGGTTGCACAAGAAAACGCCTTGCATTTAGATTGTTGTTTCCAACCCTTAGGAAGAGGAAAGGCTATTTTACATAAGAATGGTTTTTTAGTAGAGGAAGAATATCAATGGTTGGTTGATTATTTTGGTAAGGAAAACATTTTTGAAATTGATGCTCAAGAAATGTACCGTATGTTTAGTAATGTATTTTCAATATCTCCTGATGTTGTTGTTTCTGAACGTAATTTTACTCGTCTAAATAATTGGTTGAGAGATCAAGGTTTTACCGTTGAAGAAATTCCATATGCAGAAATTTCAAAACAAGAAGGGTTATTACGTTGTAGTACATTACCACTAATAAGAGAATAAGAATAAGAATTAAACTCCCAAGTAAATTATATAACTGTTATGCAAATTACTAATACCATACTAATGATTCGTCCGGTGTCTTTCAGAATGAATGAACAAACCGCTGTCAATAACTACTTTATGGAAGATATTGATTTGAAGAATAATGCGATAAATCAAAAAGCTCAAGAAGAATTCGATGCTTTTGTAACCGCCCTTAAAAATAAAGGGGTCAATGTTATTGTTGTTGACGACACAAAAGAGCCTGACACACCAGACAGTATTTTTCCAAATAACTGGATATCCTTTCACACGAATGGGGTTGTTGGTGTATACCCTATGTTTGCTGAAAATAGAAGAAACGAACGCAGAGAAGATATTTTTGAGATTTTAGAGAATAATGGATTTAAAATCAAAAACATAGTAGATTATACTTCGGCTGAAGAAGAAGGTTTATTTCTTGAAGGCACGGGTAGTATTTTAATTGATAGAGTAAATAATAAAGCATATTGTGCATTATCTCAACGTGCGGATGAAGATTTATTCATTGAATTTTGTGAGGATTTTGACTGTTTTCCAGTAATATTCACAGCAAATCAATCTGTAGAAGGTAAAAGACTACCTATTTATCATACCAATGTTATGATGGCGTTGGCAGAAAATTTTGCTATAATTTGCCCGGATTCTATTGATGACAAGAAAGAAAGGAAGAATGTACTTGACCACCTTAAGAATGATGGTAAGGAAATAATATCTATTACAGAAAAGCAAATGCATCATTTCGCTGGTAATATGTTGCAGGTTTTAGGAGCTGAAGGTCATAAGTATATGGTGATGAGTACAGCGGCTTTTAACAGCCTAAATCCAAAACAAATCGCACAAATAGAGAATCATTGCCCAATTCTTCATAGTTCTCTTGATACTATAGAAACATGCGGTGGTGGTAGTGCACGATGTATGATGGCAGAGGTGTTTCTTCCAAAAAACTAGATTTTAATTTACTTCATAAAGAAGTAAATAATTTTATTGGATTAAAATAAGTGTAAAGGTTTCCATATCTTCATGAGCATATGATTAGGGTGACTGTATTTTAATAAACTAAAATGAAGCTTAAAACTTGGTATATTTTTCTAACTATAACCACGGTAGGTGTGCTGCTAACTCTTGCAAACACACCTATCGTTTTTGAATATAAATTGCAGGATAATCAGCAATCCGAATTAAATAAGTCTGAGGAAGCTTACACTAGGATGATGGATGTTCTTACTCATCAGCGTTGTATGAATTGCCATCCCAACGATAATGTTCCTAAGCAAGGTAATGACCGTCATCCTCATTATTTCGGAATAGCAAGAGGCGAAGATGATAAAGGGTTTCAGGCTACAAACTGCATTACATGTCATAATACTGAAAATAATAAATATTCAGGAGTACCTGGAGCTCCTCATTGGTCTTTGGCACCAGCTTCTATGGGCTGGGAAGGATTAACAAGAACTCAAATTGCGGAAAGACTTTTAGATAAGAATTTTAACGGACAAAGAGGTTTTGATGAGCTTGTGAAGCATATGACTGAAGATGACCTGGTTCTTTGGGCTTGGGCGCCTGGTTTAGACGCAAATGGTCAAGAACGAGAGATTCCACCGGTTTCAAAAGAAGAGTTTAAAAGTGCCGTTGAGTACTGGTTCGATAATGGTGCGGTTATACCAACTAAATAATTAAATTTTATGGAGATTTCCTTTACAGTGAATGAGGTTTTGCAAACGGTTAATGTAGATGATGAAAATACACCACTGCTTTGGGTCATTAGAGATATTCTAGATTTAAAAGGCACAAAATTTGGCTGTGGTAAAGCTGCTTGTGGCGCATGTACTTTACATGTAGATGGTGAAGCAGTTCGCTCTTGTTCGTATCCAGTAAAATTTGCTCAAGATAAAACTGTAACTACAATTGAGGGATTAGGTAATCGAGATAAACCTCACCCGGTTCAATTGGCTTGGGTAGATGAAGTAGTTCCACAATGTGGGTATTGTCAACCCGGCTTCATGATGGCTACGGCTGCATTGCTTAATAAGGTGCCTAATCCTACCGATGAAGATATCGATAATAATATAATTAATGTCTGTAGATGTGGTACCTACTTTAGAATGCGCAAAGCAATACATAGGGCTGCAAAATTACTAACAGAGAATGAGCCTAATTTATCGAAAAAAGTATAATTCATGGCAGATAAGGAGAAGGATTCTAAAGGAGTATCTAGACGAAAATTTTTGGTTAGAGGAGGTTTAGGTACGGTTGGTGTATTAGCCATCGGTACTTATATTTTTAGAAATAGTATTCGTAGGGAGCTTTTGGGTATAGCAAATACATTAGAGTTGCCATATACTGATAACACAGATAAACCAATGGTTTGGTTTGAAGTTACGTCTCAGAATAATATTCTGCTGCATTCCCCAAAAGTAGAAATGGGGCAAGGTACGTTTACGGGTATAGCGCAAATGGCAGCTGATGAGCTTTCTATATCCATGAGTCAGATTCAAGTAATACATGCAGCATCTTCGATAGGTAATATTGATAGTTTCGCTACAGGTGGAAGTACTTCTATATCAGGACTATGGCAACCACTTAGGGAGCTTGCGGCAATGTTGCGTGAAATGCTTCTGGCAGAAGCTTCACGTAAAATGGATGTTTCTATAAAACAACTTACTATTGAAGATGGTATAGTTACAGGAAATGGTAAATCATTGACGTACTCACAAATAACCGAAGGTGTAAATGAGTGGAAAGTACCTGAAAAACCTACATTAAAGAATTTAAATGAATATAAATATGTAGGTAAACCTATAGCAAGGGTAGATTTGGCAGCAAAAGTTTATGGAGATCCCATTTTCGGAATGGATGCAGAAATGCCAGATATGTTATATGGTGCAGTGGTGAGGCCAAATAAAATTGGAGCAACTTTTGTCAGCGCTGATACAAGGGCAGCTGAAAGTATGCCTGGTGTTGTAAAGATTATTATTGAAGATGATTTCGTTGGTGTAGTCGCAAATTCTATGATTGAAGCAGAAAATGCGAAAGATGCCATTAAAGTAACTTGGAAAGGTGTCGAGGATATTAATACCGACAAAATTGTTAAGATGATGACCGTTGGAAACGGAAATTCTACTATTATTCAAAAAAATGGTAAGGCAATTGCTAAGGATAAAGACATAAATACTTTAGAATTTAGAACTCCTATTGGTGCACATGCGCAAATTGAACCAAATGGTGTTGTTGCTTCGGTAAATGGTGAGAATGCAACTATAAAAATATCAACGCAAGTTATTGGTGTTACGAGAATAGAAGTAGCAAAACGTTTGGGATTAAAAGCCGAAAACGTAAATATTATACCCACGTACTTAGGAGGTGGATTTGGACGACGTTTACACACACCACATGCAACACAGGCAGCCGTTATGTCTAAAGCGGTAGGGAAACCTGTGAAGTACTTTTTCACAAGAAAAGAAGAGTTTCAAAATGACATGTTTCGTCCGCCAACACATCATATACTAAGGGGAAATTTAAATGCTGATGGATTACTAGAAGGACTAGAGCATGAATTTGTAAGTGGAGATGTCGGTAATAATTCTGCTCTTATACCTGGTTTTTTACCTCCAATAATTGGGGCGGATATTGGTGCTATAAGAGGTGGTTTTATACAATATACTAAGGTGCCTAATTTTAGGTCTATTTATTGGCATGTCGATTTACCTTTCGCTACGAGTTGGTGGCGTAGTCTTGGTTTATTGGCTAATACCTTTGCAATGGAAAGTTTCATAGATGAAATGGCTCTTAAAGCTAATAAGAATGCGGTAGATTTTAGAATTAAACAGATTGGTGATGATGCCATTGGCGTCCGTCTAAAAAACGTGATTAAAGCCGCCTCAGAGAAAGCAAATTACTCAGAAGAAATTACCAATGGCAGGGCAATGGGCTTTGCGGCGTCTATTGATGCTGGTACGCCCTGTGCTCAAGTTGTTGAGGTCTCAATTCTAGATAATGAAATTATAGTTCATAAAGTAACAGTTTCTCTAGATCCAGGTTTAGCTGTAAATCCGGATCAGATACGTGCACAATGTGAGGGTTGCGTAATTATGGGTATGAGTGCAGTGCTTTATGAGCAAATGTATGTTGAGAATGGTGAATTACAACCAACAATCTATGGTCCTTACCAAATGGCATTAATGAAGAATGCCCCTAAAGAAATAGATGTGGTTTTACTTCAAGGTAAAGATACCCCTGGGGCTGTAGGTGAACCACCTTTAGGGCCAATCGGTGCCGCAATAGCTAATGCTGTAAGACGATTGACAGGTCAAAGACTGACGGAGTTACCTTTAAAACTTCCTAAAAGTATATAGAACCGTTTAATTCTTATATTAGTTATTGGTTGGCTATGTTTTTAATCATACCTCCAAAAATGAAATAATGGAAAGGAACAATACTATACCAATATAGTCTGCCCCTTAGCCCACGAGGTCTGAATGTGGCAGTTTGATGGAGTATGTTGTTTTCGTCTATTCTAAATTCTAACCATGCTTCACCTGGTAACTTCATTTCGGCAAACAATAATAAACGTTTAGCTTTTTTATCTGCTAATAAAACGCGCCAAAAATCAAGAGAATCACCGGCATAAATACGGTTAGGATGTGTTCGCCCACGCCGCAGTCCTACACCACCAGAAAGCTTATCTATGAACCCTCTAATTTTCCAAAGCCAATTCCCATAATACCAACCTGTCTCCCCACCAATACTCCAAATCCGTTCCAGTACTTCATCAGGATTATTGATTTTTAGTTGTTTAGCATCTTTTAGAACTCCG
>CAXBIJ010000239.1:0-5803 GCA_963975675.1 uncultured Maribacter sp.
TTACCCAAATTTCACCACACTATCTATGGGTATGAGTGGAGATTATAAAATTGCTATAGAAGAAGGAAGCACTATGGTACGTATTGGAAGTAGTATCTTTGGAACGCGAAACTAACAAACGATTTCCACTACTTAAATTAATCAGATTTTACTAGATGTACGCGATTTTAGATATTGAAACCACAGGCGGAAAATTTAATGAAGAAGGTATCACCGAAATTGCTATTCATAAGTTTGATGGTCAAAAGGTAGTTGACAAATTTATCAGTTTGGTAAATCCTGAAAAGGAAATTCAACCCTTTGTTGTTAAACTTACTGGTATTAACAGTAAAATGTTACAGACGGCACCTAAGTTTTACGAGGTAGCCAAACGTATTATTGAAATTACAGAAGACACGGTTTTAGTTGCTCACAATGCCCAATTCGATTATCGAATTTTAAGAACGGAATTTAGACGATTAGGCTATAATTTTGAACGTAAGACTTTATGTACCGTAGACCTTTCCAAATTATTATTACCTGATGCAGAATCATATAGTCTTGGAAAGTTAGTTAGATCATTGGGTATACCTGTAAGTGATCGCCATAGAGCGAATGGAGATGCATTAGCGACTATAAAGTTATTCAAGCTTTTGCTTGCAAAAGATTCTGAAAAAATAATTATTAAGGATACCATTAGAAAAGAAACCCAAGGAGAACTCTCGGAAAAACAATTAGATATTGTTAGAGAACTACCAAATAAAACGGGTATCTTTTATATGCATAATAAAGATGGTGATATTATCTACCTTAGTAAAAGCACTGATATCAAGAAAAGGGTAAACCAACTCTTTACAAAAAATGGTGACAAATCTAGAAAACTAGCCAAGGATACTAAAAAAGTAACTTATGAGCTAACTGGCAACGAACTCGTGGCAATTCTAAAAGAACACGAAGAGCTATTAAAATTAAGGCCTAAATATAGCACCATTCCTAGAAAGAGAATGTTTAGTCACTCACTTTGTAAAACTGAAAATGAAAACGGATACTTTGCCTTAGAAATTAAAGCTTATGGTCAATGCAAAGAACCTTTAGCCCTGTTCAATGGTATATTCAGTGCTAAGAATTACTTGTATAAAATAACAAAAGAGTTAGAATTATGCGAAAAAGTAAATGGTATTAGTGAAGCTCGAAAAAATTGTTCAGGATATGAAAATGGCACTTGCAAAGGAGCTTGTATTAGCAAGGAAGACCAAAAAGTATATAACGAACGTGTAGTTGCCGCAATAACAAAGAATAGTATTCGCAAAGATGCAAATATCTTATTGCTTGATAAAGGACGTGAAATTGGCGAACAAAGTGCAATTTTAATTAAAAATGGCTCTCTTGTTGGTTTTGGTTTTTACGACCTTAACTATCAAATAAATAATATTCATATCTTGGAAACATTAATTACCCCTATGAACGGCACTCGTGATGCTAATTTTCTAATAGAATCTTATCTCAGAAAAAAACGAGTTCATAAAATTGTAGAATTAACCGCTTAAGTTGAAAGAGGAAGACAAATTATCACCGTGGAAAAATAAACTTCATGAAATTATTTATGAAGCAGATACTCCCATGGGTAAAATGTTCGATTTAATTTTATTTTTCATTATCATATTCAGTGTAATTCTGATAATGCTTGAAAGTGTTAAAGCAATTGACGCAGAGTATCATGATATATTATTTATACTCGAATGGGTGGTTACCATTTTCTTCACCGTTGAATATATTGCTCGTATAATTTGTATTAAAAAACCCAAGAGCTACATATTTAGTTTCTACGGAATTATAGATTTCTTATCTACGATACCCCTTTATATATCATACATATTTGCAGGTTCACAAGTGTTATTGGCTGTACGTGCCTTTAGATTATTACGTGTATTTCGAATATTAAAATTAGCACGATTTTTAGGCGAAGCTTCTCAATTAAAAAGAGCCTTAAAAGCTAGTAGGGCTAAAATAACTGTTTTTCTTTTCGCAGTACTAATTGCTTCAGTGATGTTGGGAACACTCATGTATTTAATTGAAGGCGACGAAGCTGGTTTCACAAGTATACCTACGAGTATTTACTGGACCATAGTAACTCTTACCACGGTAGGCTATGGTGATATAGCTCCTATAACACCACAAGGTCAAGCTATTGCTACTATCATTATGCTAATAGGATACGGAATTATTGCCGTGCCAACGGGAATAGTAACTGCTGAATTTGGCAGACAAAACAAAGACAAATCTAATGATGGAGAGCCAGGAAGGTATGTTCACGTCAACACCCAAAGTTGCCCTACGTGTAGTAAAGAAGGTCATAGAGATGATGCAACCCATTGTTATAACTGCGGAGCACTTTTGAATGAATAAAATTCTTATTTCTGTTGTAGGCCCTACCGCCATTGGCAAAACCAAGCTAGCCATTTTGTTGGCTCAGTATTACCATACTGAAATAATTTCTGCTGATTCTAGGCAATTTTTTAAAGAAATGAATATTGGCACAGCGGTACCTTCTAGTGAAGAATTAAAACTTGCAAAGCATCATTTTATTCAACACAAAAGTATCACTGAACCTTATTCGGTTGGAGATTTTGAGCGTGAAGCTATTGAAAAAATATCTTCACTATTTAAAACAAATGAAGTTGTAATTATGGTAGGTGGTAGCGGACTTTATGTCAACGCTGTAACCGACGGATTAAATTCTTTTCCAACAATAAAGGCAGATGTTAGAGAATCACTGAATTTAGAACTTAAGGAGTTTGGAATTGAATATTTACAAGAAAAATTAGAAAGGTTAGATCCTAAATATTTTAATAAGGTAGATATTTATAATCCACAACGTGTTGTTAGAGCTCTTGAAGTAACAATTGGTAGTGGACAGCCTTATTCTTCATTTATAGACAAACCAAAAGCAGAAAGAGGTTTTAGGGTTATAACAGTCGGCATTAAAGCAGAAAGAGCTATAATCTATGACCGTATTAACCAAAGAGTTGATTTAATGATAGCTGCAGGTCTGCTTGAAGAAGCGAAAAAGGTATTACCCTATAGAAATTATAACGCATTGCAAACAGTTGGTTACAAAGAACTTTTCAATTTCTTTGATGACGAGTGGACATTAGAATTCGCTATTTCAGAAATTAAGAAAAATACCAGAAGATTTGCTAAAAGACAACTTACATGGTTTCTTAAAAATGAAAACACCTTTTGGTTTGATTATGACTATGAGCAAAACCATATTTTAAAAGCAATAAATACTGAATTTTTAAAACTTAAGAATGGTTAGATCACAGATTTTATTTGTCATGGGAGTTTCAGGTAGTGGAAAATCAACTATTGGTAAACTTTTGGCTGAAAAGTTAAATATTCCTTTTTTTGATGGTGACAGTTTTCACCCAGAGGCAAATGTCAAGAAAATGAGTGAAGGAAAACCATTGAATGATGATGACCGCCAAGGGTGGTTAGAGCGGCTAAATGGGGTTGCGCTAGATAACATATCAACGGGTGCAGTAATTGTTTGTTCAGCACTTAAAGAAAAGTATAGAACTATTTTGGGCCAAAATTTAGAAGGTCAATATAAAATCATTTATTTAAACGGAAGCTTTGAACTGATCAATAAGCGTTTAAATGAACGTAAGAATCACTTTATGCCTAAAGGTCTTTTAAAATCTCAATTTGACACCTTAGAAGTGCCTACCGAGGCACTTACCATATCAATTGACCAAACACCCAGCGAAATTGTAACCGAGATAACTAAAAAGCTTTAAAACCAAAAAAGCATCCCAAATGGGATGCTTTTTTAATATAAATTTTATTGAAATTTATTCACCTTCAGTCTTGACAACTAAACGGAAACCTTCCCCGTGAATATTTAATATTTCAACCGTATCATCAACTTTTAAATACTTACGTAATTTAGCTATATACACATCCATACTACGTGAAGTAAAGTAATTATCATCTCTCCAAATCTTAGTCAATGCTAATTCACGTGGCATTAAGTCGTTCTCATGTAATGCTAATAAACGAAGTAATTCATTCTCTTTCGGCGACAATTTAATTGATTCAGTATCCTTATATTTTAAGAATCTTAGTTTAGAATTTAAGTGGAATCCACCAATGGTAAACTCAAATTTCTTACTGTCAGCTAAACCGTTAGAAGCTTTTCTTTGAAGAATAGCTTTCAATTTCATTAATAATACTTCAGAGTCAAAAGGCTTATTCAAATAATCATCTGCACCAGCTTTATATCCTTTTAAAACATCTTCCTTCATCGTCTTTGCCGTTAGAAAAACAATAGGAACGTTTTCGTTCTTTTCACGAATCTCTTTTGCTAATGTGAAACCGTCTTTATAAGGCATCATAACATCCAAAATACAGATATCAAAGTTATCTTTTTTGAACTTTTCAAAACCTTCCATTCCATTTTTGGCCAATGTGACATCGAAGTCATTCATTGACAAATAATCTTTCAATACGATTCCAAAATTTGGATCGTCCTCAACTAAAAGAATCTTCTTATTTATTGTTTCCATAATATTTATATTAACGGCAGTTTAACGTAAAATGTACTTCCTTTTCCTTTTTCACTTTCGGCGTATACTTCACCTTGGTGATCTTCAACTATTTTTTTAACGTAGGCCAATCCTAAACCATGGCCCTTAACGTTGTGTATATCTCCTGTGTGTTCTCTATAGAATTTTTCAAAAACTTTCTTAACAACACCTTTGCTCATACCAGTTCCTTGATCTTGAACCTTAATTATAATATAATTCTTTGCTCTTTCTGTAAACACATCTATTTTCGGTGCTTCTTCTGAATATTTAATAGCATTATCTAGCATGTTGACCAAAACATTAGTAAAATGCATTTCATTCGCCAATACTTCTGATCGTTCAGCATCTAAATGTGTATGTATATATCCTCCTCTATCGTCTACAATTAACTCTACATGGGTAATTACTTATATCAAGTTGATTTTTCTCTAACTTCGATATTCGTAATACATTTTCTACTTGAGCATGCATTCTTTTATTCTCATCACGAATCATTTGCAAGTAACGCAACACCTTTTCTTGATCCCCAATAATTTTTGGGTTTTTAATAGCTTCTACCGCTAAGTTTATAGTCGCTATTGGTGTTTTAAATTCATGCGTCATGTTATTAATGAAATCCGTTTTTATTTCAGATATCTGTTTCTGACGAATCAATTGATAAATTGCACCAGAATATGCCACCACAATAATTAGGGTAAATAGTAAAGAAAGCATTGCTAAACCTAGTATTGATTGAACCAAAAAACGTTTCTTTTTTGGAAAAGCAACCAAAAGATCAAAATTAGATACTCCCTCAAAATCTACAAACATGGGAGATTTATAAATATTAGTTTCAGTATATTTGAATTTAGAAGATTTTACCTTTGTTGGTAAACCATTGCTATAAATACCATACTCAAAAGCAATATCTACTCCTCTATTCTCCAATTCACGCTGCAATAACAATTCAATCTCCTGCTTAGAAACCCTCATGTGAATTGCTGTTCGTTTAGCGTGCACCATAAACATCTCTTCCATCGCGGCCTTTTCCATTTTATTAAGACCTCCAATTTTTTCAATTCGTTGAATTGGATTTAAACGAAAAGCATTTCCTTCTAAATCAAAATCCTCCTTAAAAATAGAGGTTGTTCGTTTGCTGGTAAAATTTTTAATAATGGTTGTATCTGCACCATCAGTACTATCAAAGAACGTTGACGAAATACCATAATCCTCTTCCAGAATACCGTGTTCATACA
>CAXBIJ010000240.1:0-5775 GCA_963975675.1 uncultured Maribacter sp.
AATTGCCAATTTAATTTGTTTAGCGCAAGCGTTATTAGATTTGATAATTCTATTTTCAATTCGGTCTAATAATCGTTCGTCATCCAACTCAATTTTCACGCGGATAAATTTCTCCGACTCAGCTCGTAAAAAAGCTAAAAATCGATGTGACGGGCATTTATTCAAAGGCTCGCTCCAATCAAAATAATCGCGATACTTCTGTGCTTTTTCATCCTCTTTTTTAGTAGAAATCACCTTAGTGGTAATGATAGCAAATCTTGCTAATTGAGATCTTATTGACCCTCTAATATCAGTTCGTTCATTAATCCATTCAGAAATAATATGGCGAGCTCCTTCTAAAGCATCGTCTTCGTTTTCAACTTCTTTGTTTACGTATTTTGATGCCGTAAATTCAATATCATCATTACGTTGTGCCATAATGATTTTAGCCAAAGGTTCTAAACCGTTTTTACGGGCTATTTCGGCTTTTGTTTTTTTGCTCTTTTTAAATGGTAGATATAAATCTTCTAACTGCGTTAAGTCTTCTGCGTTCTTAAAGCTTTGTTTGAGTTCTGGTGTTAAGGCATTTTGTTCCTCTACAGCTTTAATGATAGCTTTTTTACGTTTCTCTAGCGCTTCAAACTGCTCTTTAAACTGTACAATAGCGCCTACTTGAACTTCATCTAGATTACCCGTTTTCTCTTTTCGATACCTCGAAATAAAAGGAATGGTACAATCTTCGTTTAGAAGTTCTATCGTATTTTGAATCCCTTTTTCTGGGAGTTGGGTATATTTTAAGATATAACCAACTATTTGAGCCGAGTTCAATTTTGCCATATGTATTGTACTATTTTTAGGAGAGGTTATTAATTAATACCCAATCCATTTCCAACGCCATCTTCATCAGGATTAACGAATACCAATTTTCCATCGGCGTTTTCGGTCATCAAAATCATGCCTTCACTATCTACCCCACGAAGGGCACGAGGTGCAAGGTTAATTAAAACAGTAACTTTTTTGCCCACAATCTCTTCTGGTGTAAAACTTTCTGCAATACCAGAAACTATAGTACGCACATCTAAACCGGTATCAACTTTTAAAACTAAAAGCTTTTTGGCCTTAGCCATTTTTTCAGCTTCGATAATGGTACCTATACGCATGTCTAGTTTAGAAAAATCATCGAAGGTAATCGTATCTTTTTGGGGCATTAGTTTTTTGTTTTCGTTCGCGTTCGCTTTTTTGGTGGCTTCTAACTTGTCTAATTGTGCCTGAATTTCATTATCCTCTATTTTTCTAAAAAGTAACTCTGCTTGGTTTATTTGATGGTCTGCAGCGAGAAGTGTTTCGTTTGTTGAAACTGATTCCCAATTAAGACCTGCTGTTGTACTTAGGTTGATATTTAGTATTTTTTTAAGCTTATCAGAAGTAAAGGGTAAAAATGGTTCGCTTAAAACAGCTAAACTAGCGGCGATTTGCAAGGCTACGTTCATGATAGTTTTTACACGTTCTTCGTCGACCTTAATAACTTTCCAAGGTTCGGCATCTGCTAAATATTTGTTTCCTAAACGGGCTAGGTTCATTAATTCTTGTCCGGCTTCTCTAAAGCGATAGCGCTCTATAGAGCTAGATATCGTATCTGGAAACTTACGAAGTTGGTCAAGGGTTTCTGTATCAACATCAGAAAAATTACCAGCGGCTGGGACTTTTCCGTCATAATATTTATTAGTTAATACAACTACTCGGTTTATGAAATTCCCCAGTATAGCAACCAATTCGTTGTTATTGCGTGCTTGAAAATCTTTCCATGTAAAATCATTATCCTTAGATTCTGGTGCATTCGCTGTTAGCGTATAACGTAACGAATCTTGTAACTCAGGAAAATCAATTAGGTACTCGTGCAACCAAACCGCCCAATTCTTAGAGGTAGATAATTTGTTGCCTTCTAAATTTAAAAATTCGTTAGCAGGTACATTATCAGGTAAAATATAACTTCCTTCTGCTTTCAGCATAGAAGGGAAAATGATACAGTGAAAAACGATATTATCCTTCCCAATGAAATGAACCAATTTGGTGTCTTTGTCTTTCCAATAGGGTTCCCAATCTTTACCTTCACGGGCTGCCCATTCTTTGGTAGATGAAATGTATCCGATAGGTGCATCAAACCATACATAAAGTACTTTGCCTTCCCCACCTTCAACAGGTACGGGTATACCCCAATCTAAATCTCTAGTTACTGCTCTTGGTTCTAGACCACCATCAATCCATGATTTACATTGACCGTATACGTTGGGTTTCCAGTCATCTTTATGCCCTTTTAAAATCCAATCAGTAAGAAATTCTTCATACCTATCTAAAGGCAAAAACCAGTGTTTGGTTTCTTTAGTAGTCGGTATTGTACCTGTTATTGTTGATTTCGGATTTATTAAATCGGTGGCATTTAAGCTAGACCCACAATTTTCACACTGATCACCATACGCTTCTTCATTACCACATTTTGGGCACGTACCGATTACAAAACGGTCTGCCAAAAACTGTTGCGCTTCTTCATCAAATAATTGAGCTGTAGTCTCCTCAATAAAATCTCCTTTTTCATAAAGATTTATAAAGAATTCTGATGCGGTTTCATGATGTATGGGTGCAGAGGTTCTAGAATAGTTGTCGAATGTAATTCCGAAATCCAAGAAAGACTGCTTAATTATCGCATGATATTTATCGATAATATCTTTTGGAGTAACGCCTTCTTTTTTAGCTTTCATTGAAATGGCTACACCATGTTCATCGCTTCCGCAAACAAAGGCAACATCTTTTCCTGTTAAACGAAGATAGCGAGCGTATATATCTGCGGGCACGTAAACTCCTGCTAAATGACCAATGTGAATTGGACCATTCGTATAAGGTAATGCAGCAGTAATCGTATATCTAGAGGGTGATTTATTATCGGACATCAAAATTAATTAAGCTACAAAAATACTGAATTTGATGGGAGAATCACTAAATACTTGCCAATTGTAATCAGCACTTAAATAGTTTAAATGATAAAATTTTAATTAAAACTGATTGTAAACCATGTGTCTTATCGATTATTTATACGAAAGATTTTTAAAAACTGTTTTATTGAAAGAAAAGATCTAATTAATAACTAAAATTTAGATGGATATGAGTGTTGGAAACCCCAAAAAAATAAAATTTTCTGAAGGTTTAGAAAAAATAGCTATAGCAGCAAAAAGTGCAGAAACTAACGTGGAAGATATAGCCTTAGTTCATAAGGATAAGAACCATAGAGTAAAAAAGGAATTGTCTTTTAAAACAAAAAGCGATAAGTCGAAATTGGCATAAATAAAAAAGACCCTGTTCAAATATTTTGAATAGGGTCTTTTTATAATAGTGGGAAACCGTTTAGGCTACCATCACGGATTTACTCATCTTTTGATTCTGTACACTGATACGATAAATGTACTTTCCGGTTGATAGTTGTTCGGGCATGCGCTCTCGTATATTTATTTCGGTTGAACCTTCGAACATCATTTCGTTAAAAACAGTGCCGACTCGTTGACCGAGAATATTAAAAAGTTGAATATCTACATGTGCCGAAAAAGGCATTTCTAAATAGATATGTGGAGTACTATCTGTTGGGTAATAAGGTTTGTGAACAACGGCATTCAATAAATCTGGATTGAAAGGTGTTTCTGCTTCTTCTCCAGGTGGTACTGGTGGTGTAACTTCACCATCACTATACGCTATTTCTGGGAATGCTTCACCACTACAGCTAAAGCCTAAATTTACTGGTACATATGGTTTGTAGTTTAATAAATGTGCTTCAACTAGAGGAACATCTACACATAACCATTCAGCAAGTACTGTAGCATAAAGATCTCTAAAATCCATAGTGTACTCTAAATTTCCACGTCCGTCTGGGTCGTCTAATGTTGGATGGTCGCCAACAAAAGCACTACCATTTAAACCTGATCCAAAGAACAGCGTTGGTGATGCTTTACCATGATCGGTACCGTTAGATCCATTTTCAAAAATACGTCGTCCGAATTCAGAAAAAGTCATACTCAATACCTTATCGTCTTGTTGTGTAAAGGCTAAATCATCATAGAAATTATTAACAGCTACAGATAGATTCGTCATTAAACGTGCATGGGCCTGTGGTTGATTACCATGGGTATCAAAACCACCCATTGAAATCATAAATACTTTTGTACCCAAGTTTCCTTTTATCAATCGTGCTATAAGCGCCAATTGGCGTGCAAATCCGTTTTCTTGATATTCTACTTGATTTTGGCCTCTTTCATATGCTTCGTGAATGAGTCCTGAGTATTCATAGGTTGTATTTGCTACTCCTCTTAAAAACTTTAGTTGATCGCCGTACATACAATTATTGAAAAGAGTATCGTCTAAGCCATAAACTACGCCAGATTCTGCGATTTCTTCTAACTGGTCGATGTTCGATGTCACGAAAGCATAATTGGTTTCGTCACCTTGAAATACTAAACTGCCGAATTGACCTATCTGAATTGCCGCCGGTGCTGCTGGTGGGTTTATTAAGTAATCTGGATATATACTTTCAAAATGTCTACCCATCCATCCAGTATTTAATCCGCTAAACCCTGTGGTTTCTATATCTGTGTTAGCAAAAATATCAGAACCTGTAAAATGCGAAAGACTTTGCCCTTCGTATCCTACTCCGTGTACAGCCTTAAATTGGCCTTCTTGCCACATGGGTGCCAAGGTATTCATGTAAGATGGCACACCGAATTCATCGGTAAGTTTTAATACTTTACTTTCAGGAACATAAATATTTGGTCGTGCATTCGCATAACTGTCATACTGCTCTAAAGGTATAACGGTACTTAGACCGTCATTACCACCTGAAAGACGTATTAATATCAAAATATTATCAGTTTCCGCTGCAGCAATACCTGCTGATAGGAGTGAAGGGGCAGAGGCTGTAAGCATATTTGAGCCTAGCATCATAGAGCCAGATCCTGCGATACCCATTGCCTGTAGAAATGAACGTCTACTCCAAGTTTTATGTTCGTCATCGTGGCCTTCATGTTGTAGACCTTTATATGGGGAGTGGTGTGAATTGCACATAGTTGTAGGTGTTATTTTAATTGAAATTCAGGTTGTCTAGCTAAATATTGTAAAAGAAGATATACTTGAAATGGTGCTTGTGGCCAAGTAGCCAACGTCCAAGATTCTTGGTTACCACCTTCATAATAAACTTCTTCTATATCGCTTCTAAATATGGCAAACGCTTTACTATATTCAGGCTCGTCTAGAAGTCCTTTAGGGAGAATAAAATCAATAATTAGTCTTGCAACTACATCAGGATTTGTACTTGTCAATCCTGCATTACCTGATATATCTAGGCCTAATGTTCTAAATTGTTCATTGTCGGCCATATAAAAGTTTTCCAATATACTTTCAATAGTTAGCCAACGCCCAATCATAAAATTGGTATTAATCCAAGATCTATCACGTTGCCATCCGGCCACATCAATAGGTTCGAAAATTTCTTGACTCAGAAGTGCACTATAGTTGACCATTTCGGCAACATTCGTATCTGTATAGTTGAAACCTGTTTCTTTTAGTGTATTGAAATAAAAATCTATCGGACTTTTTATAATTACACCAATTGCTTCCTCATCAAAGAAATGTTGACTTTTAAATAGTTGTCGTAAGACAGGTGCAATTTCAAAGTTATTAGAAACAAATGTTGCGGCCATACCATCTATTATGGTTTGTGCATTATTTGCTTCATCCTTAGAATCTGGATGGACGAAAAAT
>CAXBIJ010000241.1:0-5766 GCA_963975675.1 uncultured Maribacter sp.
GCTTGAGAATGCTCCTGTGGTAGTTGTTAATCCCCCTATTGGCGCAAGGTTTCCCGCTTGCGAAAGGGTCATTATTGTTGCGCCTGTGGAAAGCGTAAAGGAAGTTTTGCTATCTATATGGAGCCATGGCATGCTGATATTTATGAGTTTCTTGATTTAAAAAAGAATCATGGTAAAGAAGAAATGCGTGCAAGAGATTTATTTTATGCAATGTGGATTTCTGATTTGTTCATGAGAAGGGTTGAAGCTAATGAAGATTGGACACTAATGTGTCCTAACGAATGTCCAGATTTGTATAATAGGCATAGTGAGGAGTTCGAAAAATTATATCTTAAATACGAGGAAGAAGGTAAAGGGCGTAAGAAGGTTAAAGCGCGTGAATTGTGGGAGAAAATCTTAGAATCACAGATTGAGACTGGTACACCATATATGTTGTATAAAGATGCAGCCAACCGTAAGAGCAACCAAAAAAACCTAGGTACTATACGTTCATCTAACTTATGTACTGAGATAATGGAGTATACCTCACCTGACGAAGTTGCTGTATGTAACCTGGCCTCTATAGCGTTGCCAATGTTTATTAAGAACGGAGAATTCGACCATAAAGAATTGTTTCGGGTTACAAAACGTGTAACTAAAAACTTGAATAAAGTAATTGATAGAAATTACTATCCTGTTAAAGAAGCAGAAAATTCAAATATGCGCCATAGACCAATTGGTCTTGGTGTTCAAGGATTAGCTGATGCATTTATAATGCTACGTCTACCATTTACAAGTGATGAAGCAAAGAAGTTAAATCAAGAAATTTTTGAAACCCTTTATTTTGCTGCGGTAACAGCATCTGTAGAATTGGCAAAGGAAGAAGGTCCTTATTCTACTTTTAAAGGTTCACCAATGTCTAAAGGAGAATTTCAACACAACATGTGGGGAATTAAAGATGACGAATTATCTGGAAGATGGGACTGGAATAAACTAAGAAAAGAAGTTGTGAAAAATGGGGTGCGTAATTCACTTTTGGTAGCGCCTATGCCAACAGCTTCTACCTCGCAAATATTGGGTAACAACGAATGCTTTGAACCTTACACTTCAAATATTTATACAAGGCGTGTACTTTCAGGTGAATTCATTGTGGTTAATAAGCACCTTTTAGAGGATTTAGTTGGATTGGGAATGTGGAATGAGAACATGAAGCAAGATTTAATGCGAGCGAATGGCTCAATTCAGCATATAGAGACAATACCTAAAGATATTAGAGAACTATATAAGACGGTTTGGGAGTTAAGTATGAAAGATATCATAGACATGTCTAGACATAGAGGATATTTTATTGATCAAAGCCAATCTTTGAATTTGTTCATGGAGAACGCAAACTATTCGAAACTGACTTCTATGCACTTCTACGCTTGGAAAAGTGGCTTAAAAACAGGAATGTATTACTTGCGTACTAAGGCGGCCGTAGATGCAATTAAGTTTACCTTAGATAACTCTAAAAAGAAGGAAGCGCCTGTAGTTGAAGCTGTAGAGACAGAAGTTGTTACATCTATTGTGAAAGAAGTGGTAGTGAGTGATGGAGGCACTGTTTCTAAGGTTTCACCACAAGCTGAGTTAGATATACAGCCAATGTCACCACAAGAGATGAAAGAAATGATTGCTAGGGCTAAAGAAGGTCAAGCAGATGATGATTGTTTAATGTGTGGTTCTTAGTAGAACGGCAAACATATAATAAAAAAGACCCCTTAATTAAGGGGTCTTTTTTATTTACGGCTAAAGCCGAGGTTAAGTCAGGGGATTCTTATTTGTCATTTTTGATATAAGGCTTCAATGCAGTTGTAAATAATAAAGCAGCTGCATAGATTATCAAAATTGTAACGTACTTTTCCATAGCTTAAGTATAAGGATATAAGTTATATACGAATAAATTCTTCTTTTGGATTACGGAAATTTTATAGTGTCATTAAATATATTGTTAAATACTAACCTAATGACGTTTTTAAAGTTTATCGATTTTGAAATTAGTTTCAACCGATATAATTCGCAAGAATTTGTTTTGATCTTCTTATAGATATAATAAGATAATTTTGAAGCCAGAAATAAACTGGCGTAAACGAGTAATGTGTTTAGGTATGAGGACATATACAAAAGAACGAATAAGTAGGTAAATTCTTACTTTTGTATTATGTATTTCATCGAAAAAAAATATTATTTCGATGAAATACATTTTTTGTCTATCCTAAATTTAATTGAGAAGAAGGTTTTAAAGTTTTAGGATGTTATAAAAAATTGTCCTCATGTTTGTAAGCATCTATAACCGCTTGCTCGCCTTCTTTACCTTCTTTAGAATTACCATGTTCCATTCCAAGAACACCATCGAAACCTTTTTTATGAATCCATTTAAAAACATTGCGGTAGTTTATTTCACCGGTAGTAGGCTCATTTCTACCAGGGTTGTCTCCAATTTGTATATAGGCTATTTCATTCCAAGAAGCTTCCATATTAGGTATTAAGTTGCCCTCTTGAATTTGCTGGTGGTAAATGTCAAATAAAATTTTACATGAAGGAGAATTCACAGCTTTACAAATTTCATAAGCCTGTGACGTATCGGTTAGAAAAAGGCCAGGGTGATTTCTAAAATTTAAAGGTTCTAGTACCATAATAATACCGTGTGGTTCTAATAGTGCAGAAGCTTGTTTAAGACTTTCAACAACATTTGCTGTTTGGTACCCCATTCTTAGCTTTAAATCTACATGACCTGGTACAACAGTCATCCACTTAGCATTAACCCTTTTTGCTACCTCAATAGAGCTTTTAATGTAGTTTAAAAATTCGTTGCGTTTGTCTAAATCTCCCGAAGCTAAGTTAGGTTCAGTCCAATAAATTTCGTGAGCCACAAAAACACCCATTTCTAAACCACGCTTTTTCATGGTATTAGCTATTTTTTCTTGCATTTCTATTGGCCGTTTGCGCATTTCGTTATCTTCAAAGGCAGTAAAACCTTGTTCCGCCATAAAGTTAAGTTGGTCAATAGGATCATCACCTGCGTGATGTTTAAACATGCCTAAATGTGGTGCGTACTTTAAATTGTATTTATGAGCTTCCTTGTTATTGGAGAACGTGTTTGCGTAACTTAATGTGCCTCCTATTGAAATTGCGCCTGTGGTTAATGCAGATTTTTGAATAAAACTTCTTCTTTTCATGAGTAGTGTGTTTAAATGAAAATAGCCAAGAGTGATAAAAAAATCATGCTCTTGGCTATTGAATGTTAGAATATTATTTGGTTATAAGGACCATGCCTTTCCGCCAGTAAGCTCTTGCATATCACCACACGGTATATATTCACCTGGCACAGGTAAATAGGCTAAAACTTCTTCACCTACATATTCAGAAGCCTTATAGCCCCATATAGTCATACCTCTAAGATTATTTGCAAATGCAAATCTAGTAATCTCATCGTCTAATTGGGCAGTTGTGCCTTCAGCGATAGCCTCAGTGTAGCCGTTTATTGACTCAAACATCTCAGTTTGTTGATCTTTGGTATATTTCAATGAGCTTGCTAAAACCGGTTCTAAATCTTCAGCAGTTAAGTCTTCAGCTTTTTCTTTTCCAGAATCAGCTAAAGCTTTTTCCATAAATTTGCTCATAGACATTTTGAAAAAGTCTTGCTGTTCTTTTTCCATGACATCTTGTGCGAACTTGTCTATAAAAATATCTACTTGAACTTCAGAAGCCGAGAGAGTATCTGTCTTTGGTAAAATAATATCTACTAATTTAGTAAGTGCATTTCCTTCATTCTGAGTTAAGAATACTGGTGTCCAAGTAATCGTCGGCTCACTTTTACAGCTTTGTACAATTCCTAATAAGGTTGGGGTGGCCACCATATATCCAAGTGACAGCCCCATATTTTTCAATACGCGTCTTCTATCCATTATATATTTCCTTTTTTAAGTTGTTCAACTGCATGATTTGCAGCTCTAGCTGTAAATGCCATATATGTTAATGATGGGTTTACACAACTTGCAGAAGTCATGAAAGATCCATCGGTTACATAAACGTTAGCGACATCATGTAATTGGTTGTTACCATTTAAAACAGATGTTTTTCTATCTCTTCCCATACGGGCGGTACCCATTTCATGAATTCCTAGACCTAAGGCACTTTCATTATCATACCCTTTTACATCTTTAAGACCTGCTTTTTCAAGCATATCAACAGCAGATTCTAAAATGTCTTTACGCATTTTAAGTTCGTTTTCTTGAAGCTCAGCATCAAATGTAACTGTTGGCAGACCCCAATCGTCTAACTTGTCATAATCTAATGTAAATCTATTGTTTTCATAAGGAAGAACTTCTCCAAAGCCCATCATACCAAATGTCCATCCGCCTGGTTTTAATACAGCATCTTTTAAATCTTTTCCGTGTGAAAGTTCAGCGATATTATCTTCCCAATCTCCTCTTGAAGCTCCACCTTGATATCCAAATCCTCGTTTATAATCGGGTCTGTCTGTATCACCACCTAAATTTCTGAATCTAGGTATGTAGATGCCACTTGGCTTTCTTCCTTTATAATACTTATCTTCAAATCCGTCGAATTTTCCAGAAGCTCCAACTTGTAGTTGGTGGTCCATAATATTACGGCCTAACTGATCAGATTCGTTACCCATACCATTAGGGAAAGTTTCAGATTTAGATTGCATCAAAATTGAAGTAGAAGCAATAGCTGAAGCGCATAGGAAAATTACTTTTGCTTTAAACTCAAATGTTTCTTTAGTATTTGCATCAATGACCTTAACACCTGTTGCTTTTTTAGTTTTTGGGTCATAAATCACCTCATGAACAATTGAGTCAGGTCTTAGTGTCATATTTCCAGTTGCTTCTGCTGCTGGTAGAGTAGAAGAAAGACTACTGAAATAAGCACCAAAAGGACACCCTCTAATACATCTATTTCTAAATTGACATTTACTTCTGCCGTCAAATTGTTTTGTTCCTGTTAGGTGAGCAGTACGTCCAGCAGTTACAACACGACCATCAAAATTTTCAGCTACTTTTTCACGAAATTCTTGTTCTACACAGTTGAGTTCCATCATTGGTAAAAACTCACTATCTGGTAATTGAGGTAAATTCAATGCTTCACCACTTACACCAATATAATTTTCAACCTTTGAGTACCAAGGTGCAATATCTTTATACCTTACCGGCCAATCTACTGCAATATTTTCCTTTTTATTAGCTTCGAAGTCAATATCGCTCCAACGATAACTTTGTCGACCCCATTGTAAAGAACGACCCCCTAAATGATAACCACGCATCCAATCGAATCTTTTAGTTTCGTTGTATGGGTGTTTCAAGTCATTGACAAACCACATATTACTAGCTTGGTTGGTAGTATAACCTGTTCTATTTTGTTTTGGCTGTTGCTCTACGATTTCTTTGGTAGGTTCACCAGCATTCGGAAAATCCCAAGGATCTTTATTTGCTGTTTCGTAATCATCTATGTGCTTTACCATTCGACCACGTTCAAGAACCAAAGTCTTTAGGCCTGCTTCACATAATTCTTTAGCAGCCCAACCACCACTAATTCCCGTTCCCACAACAATTGCGTCGTAGGACTCTTGTTCTTCATTATAATAAAATTTGCTCATAAAAGTTGTTTATTCTCTAAATTTATTAAATATAAAATTAATTCTATACATTTAATGTCCATTCTTCTTACGGAATTCGCTAAAATTAGCTTCCAATTAGATAAATGAACCTTATTATAATTTTAACGCTA
>CAXBIJ010000242.1:0-5734 GCA_963975675.1 uncultured Maribacter sp.
TCATCAATTATTCTCACTTCCACTAAAAAAACACTTCAATTAATCATATTTTTTTAACGATTAGTAACAGTGATTAAACGACAAATAACACCCTGCTGTCGACCAATAACCTATACTAAATATTTAATAAACATCCTAGCGTATTTTAATAATTTTAACTAATATTACACTAATATTATACATTCATTAACACTTTTTTGAATATATGATAAATGAACAATTAACTAAACAACAACTTATTATGAATCAAAAACTAGATTTTAAATCGGTGAAATCCAAAGGACGATTTCCTATCCTCATCAATGGATTTTTACTGATTTTAGCTTGTATTTGCACCCAAAGCATGGTCGCAAATGAAAAATTAGAAATTGTAGAAAATGCTAATTCAACATTCGCACAATCTACAATTACAGGAACTATTTCAGATGAAACTGGGCCATTACCTGGTGCCAGTGTTTTGGTAAAAGGCACAACCAATGGAACCCAAACTGATTTTGATGGTAATTACATCATTGAAGCTCCAGGTGACGCAACTTTAGTTATTAGCTACATCGGTTACAAAACCCAAGAGATAGCGGTTGATGGAAACAATAACATCAACGTAATCTTACTTGAAGATGCCAGCAGATTAGACGAGGTGGTGGTTACAGGTTATGGTACTCAAGCCAAAAAAGATTTAACCGGTGCAGTTTCAGTCGTAGATGTGGATGAGCTTTTAGCAACACCCGCTACAACATTTGCACAGCAATTACAAGGTAGAGCAGCTGGTGTAAGTATCATTAATGATGCAAGACCAGGTGGTGAAGCTACTGTTCGTATACGTGGTTTTGGTACTGTGGGTAATAACGACCCGCTTTATATTATTGACGGTGTACCAACACAAGCACAGGCCAACTTAAATCCGAATGATATAGAATCAATGCAGATTCTTAAAGATGCATCTGCTGCCTCTATTTATGGATCTAGAGCTGGTAACGGTGTTATCATTATTACCACCAAAAAAGGTAAAATGGGTTCTCCAAAAATTACATATGACACCTATTATGGTACACAGACTGCTGCAAATGATGTAGAGGCATTAAATTCGCGTGAATTAGGACAATATTTATATTTAGCTGATTTATATGCTGGTAAAACCCCAGGTCACGGTCAGTATACCTTTGGCCCAAATGGCGAAGTTACCATACCAGATTATGTATTCCCTAGTGGAGCAAATGAGGGCGATGCAGGTACTAACGCAGACCTATATGCTTTAGAGGAAGGAAATATTTATGCCATTACACGTTCAGCAGATACGAATTGGTGGAAAGCGGTTACACAATCGGCTCCAATTCAAAGTCATAACATTAATGCCTCTGGTGCGACTGAAAAAGCAAGGTATTCTTTTTCTTTAGGGTATTTTTCAGCTGACTATGTTACCAAATTCACAAGTTATGATAGAATTTCTTTACGTGCGAATACCGAATTCAAAGGCTTAAATAACAAGCTTACTATAGGAGAAAATTTTACAGCGTCTTTTGATAATCAAAAAGGACAGTATAACAATGATGAAGAGCAAAATGCTGTTTCCGCAGGGTATAAGCATCATCCATTATTACCTATTTATGACATAGCCGGTAACTTTGCAGGTAGTAGAGGTGCCAACTTAGGAAACAACTTTAATCCTTATGCTTCCCTAAAGAGAAATGAGGATGATAGAGTTTTCAGATTAAGATTATTAGGTAATGTTTTTGCAAATTATGACATCACCCCTGAATTGAGTGTTCGATCAAGCTTTGGTGTTGATGTACGAGGATTGAGACAAAGAGATTTAGGTCGTCCACAACCAGAATATGTAGAAGGTAACTTTATCAATAGTTCAAATTCTAGAGAAGAATATGAGTATCAATGGACATGGACAAATACTTTGAATTATTCGAAGACCTTCAATGAAGTCCACAACTTTTCTGCCTATGTTGGTATTGAATCTATTCAACAATTTGAAGAGCGTTTTGGAGCAGGGCGTCAGCGTTTTGCTTTCGAAACTGCCAACATTCTTAGCTATTTAGATTTAGGTAACGCAACTACAGCATCCAACTACGGTTTTGTAAATCAAGATTATTCACTTTGGTCACAATTTGGAAAATTAAACTATGACTATGCAGGAAAATACCTTGCTGGAGTTACATTACGTAATGATTCCTCTTCTAGATTTCAATCGGCTGCTCGTAGTGCATTATTCCCTGCATTTAGTTTAGGTTGGAGAATGTCTGATGAGAATTTCTTAAAAGATGTTAGCTGGATAAATGATATGAAGTTAAGATATGGTTGGGGACAAACTGGTAACCAACAAATTGGAGATTACAATGCCTTTACCACCTTTCGTTCAGATATTGGAACAGGAGGCTATCCTATTGACGGCAATACGGGATCACCTACCATTGGGTTTTCAACCAGAGCCTTTGGTAACCCTAATGCAAAATGGGAAACTACTACTTCTAATAACTTTGGTTTAGATTTAGTAATGTTTGATAACAAAATCACCTTCAATTTAGACGTTTGGGATCGTGTTACTACAGATATGTTATTTCAAGTTCCAGTTACCTATACTGCTGGTCAAGCAGATGAGCCACGATTTAATGTAGGTGGGGTAACCAATAAAGGTATTGACCTTAATTTGGGCTACAGTGATAAAAAAGGTGATTTTGGATATAGCATTAATGCTAACCTATCACAGTATACTAACAATGTAGATCAATTAAGCGAAAGCGCCGATACTAGATTTTTTGGTAATTCTAGAAGAGTGCCAGCCTTAACAGTTACTCAGGCAGGTTCACCATTATCTTCTTTCTATGGATTCAAAACAGTAGGTATTTTCCAGTCGCAAGCTGAAGCAGATGCATGGCCAGAATATGGTGATTACAATGCACCTGGTAAATTAAAAGTTGCAGATATTAATAATGACGGTGTAATAAATGATGATGACCGTACTGTTATTGGTAATCCTCATCCAGACTTTACCTATGGTATTAATCTTGACTTTTCCTATAAAAACTTAGCACTTAACATATTTGGTAATGGTTCTCAAGGAAATGATATTTATAATTATGTACGTTATTTTGCAGATTTCAACACCTTTCAAGGTAACAGATCAAAACGTGCATTGTATAATGCTTGGCAACCATCAAACCCAACTGCTCCTGTGAGCCAATGGGTTGCAGCAAATCCTAATGCTACTGTTCCAATTATGGATGCAAATGACCAAATTAGCAGTAGACCATCATCTTACTTTATTGAAGATGGTAGTTTCTTTAGAATCAAGAATGTACAATTGACATATAGCTTTACTGATGAGGTACTTTCTAATATTGGTGGTATTTCTAGAGCATCTATATACATTCAAGGTCAGAACTTGGCTACGTTCACGAACTACACAGGTTTAAATCCTGAAGTTCAAACAGGGAATAATACAAACCTTGGTTATGACGGTGGGTTCTTACCAGTTTCAAGAACCTTCTTAATGGGTCTTAACATTACTTTAAACTAATTTAAATGCAAACAATACATATCATGAAAAAGAGAAAATTAATTTTCACAGCATGTCTCACCGCACTGGTATTTATAACCGGGTGTAGTGATGAATTTTTGACACGTGAACCGCAAGGTAGTTTCAGTGAAGGAGATGTCGCAACCGCTGATGGGGTTGAGGGACTTCTTATTGGAGCCTATACAATGGTACCAGGAGGTGGTTTGCAAGGGCAAACCTGGCACAACGATATTCATAGTTGGGTTTTTAACATAGCTTCAGATGATGCCTTAAAAGGAACCGATGCTGGTGATCAACCTGAACAATCCTTTATTGAAGCCTACGATTTTCAATCATTCAATATTCACATTAGAGATAAGTGGAGAGGGCTTTACAAAGGTGTAGCAGCCACTAATATTGTTTTGACAACTTTGGCGTCAGTGGAGGATATTAGTGATGAAAGAAGAGCGCAGATTACTGCAGAGGCAAGATTTCTTAGAGGTCTCTTCCATATGGAAGCAAGAAAAATGTGGAGAATGCCAACGTATATAAGTGATGAGAATTTTGCTCTTAACGATTTACAAAGCACAAAAATACCTAATGATAGAGAAATTTGGCCCTTAATTGAAGCAGATTTCGCAGCAGCAGCAGCAGTTTTACCTGCAACACAAGGCGATGTTGGTAGACCAACAAGTTGGGCTGCAAAAGCATTTTTAGGTAAAGCGAAAATTTACCAAGGCTTTGCCGCTAATGGCACACCTAATACGGCAAAAATGGGGGAGGCTAAAGTAATATTTGACGATATTATTAATAATGGCCCATTTCAGTTGATGGATAAATTTGAGGATAATTTCAAAGTAGCTACACGTAACAACACAGAATCTATTTTTGAAGTGCAGTACGCTATTAGTAGTGCATCTGGAGATGCTGCTAATAGAGGAATCGGTTTAGCACATCCATACACAGACCCATGGGGATGTTGTGGCTTCTACCAAGCTTCACAGAACTTGGTTAACGCTTATAAAACTGAAAATGGATTACCAATGTTAGACACTTTCAATGCTACTAACGTATCATCTGATACTGATCCAACAACTACATTGTCTACATACACGGGCACTTTAGATCCAAGATTAGATCATTCAGTTGGTCGCCCAGGTATTTTATACAAAGGATTCAAAATTTATCAAACCGATTTTGTACGTGACCTGTCTTACGCAGGGCCATACTTCTCAATGAAGCATGTGGCTGAACCAGAAGCTTTTGGTCAAGGTGGCTGGGGAAACCTTTCTGCAAACAATTACAGAATCATGAGATTAGATATGATTTATTTATGGTTGGCCGAAGCAGAAGTTGAGTTAGGTGATTTAGAAAGAGCCAGAACCTTGGTTAACGCAATACGAACAAGAGCAGCTAATCCTGACGGGTTTGTACCTTTAGCAACGCAAGGAACAGACCGTAACGACTTTACTATCGAAGCAGGCACTCCTGCAGCAAATTATGATATCGCTACATATGATGATGCTTGGACAGACCCTGTAACAGCTAGAAAAGCAGTACGTTTTGAAACACGTTTAGAATTTGCTTTAGAAGGTCATAGATTCTTTGATTTACAACGTTGGGGCATCGCTGCGCAAACACTTAATGCCTATATAGCAAGTGAATCTCAGCAAAGAACATATTTATCAGGTAAATCTTTCGTAGCAGGGAAAAATGAGTTCTTCCCTATTCCGATAGAGGCGATTGATAGATCTTCCATTGAAGGTCAACCAACCCTAACACAAGATCCTGCATATTAAAAATTTGAGTTTGTTAATCATTTGTTAGTTGAAGAGAGGTTGAAATTTAATTTCAGCCTCTCTTTTTTAACTTAAAATGTATTACAACAATACTAATTATAAATACCTATTAGGTGAGTTCTTATATAAACAGGTATTTCTTGAGAATCATTTTCCAACTTCAACTTCATCACCTCAGAGGGTACCAGAGGCATATGGCAAGAAACACAATTCTGTTGGTTGTCATGAATGTGGTTTTTAGATAAGCTATTAACTTTATTTGAATCGTGGCAAGTCAAGCATTTTGAATTAAAAATATTCATTTCTGCTCTTTGATTTTTATGAGGGTCATGGCAAGTCAAACAGTCCATTTTTGGTGAATTAACAAAGCACTTACTTTCACTCAAAAGCCCCATTTGATTTCCATGTACATCTAATTTTATTTTAGAAT
>CAXBIJ010000243.1:0-5732 GCA_963975675.1 uncultured Maribacter sp.
CTGAACTTCCTTCTTTTTCCAAAATATTCGCCTGAAAAAATTCATTATTTAAAGGAATTCGAATACCGGGACTAAGCTTTCTGAAGGTTAATGATTCATCAACATCTTCAGTAGTTAAGTCATCTTCATTGGCAATTAATATTTCTTTATCATTGATTTCAACAACACCTTCAAATAATAAATCTGAAACGAAGTCAGGAGAAAATTCTTGATTGGAAAAATACTCTTGTGATTCTTGAAAATTAGCATTTGGATCTAAATCACGAAGAAAAAAGGTTGACCTTTCTATTTTTAAGTCAAATTTAGGGAGTACCGACCCTTCAACATCATCATAATTTTGACCATTGACGTAAATACTGTCTAATTCTATTCTCTTGGCAAAATTATTTGTTAAAATTGCCGTACCATCTTTATCATTTATACCATCGCGATCTTCATCTACGCTAGAATCGTCTAGAGGATCTGTATTCGACGCTATTTCAACTGAATTCAAAACCCCATCTCCATCATTATCATTATCCTCACTCGGTACTTTATCAAATTCGTCAACTACACCATCGCCATCACTATCTGTGGCTATACTTTTTGTTAGAAATGGAATATAAAGATATACTTCCTTTATTGTTTCATTTTCCTCAATGGTGGTTATTGCCTCATTAGAGTTACCCGCCTTATTTTCTTTACTTTGAGAAAGGCTGCCAAATGAAGGATTAGCTACACTAAGAAACATTTGAGATGTTACAGACGCTTGAGTTTTACCATAAACTGGATCATTAAAAACACCGAGCTGGTAAATTGGCAATTTATTAGTTTGAACCGCCTCAATATTCTTATTATAAACAAAAACATCATATGTCTCTTGACCCGTTGTAAAGGGTTCATTACCTACAACGCCTGCACCAATAGTGGTTAAATCTTGTGTACAAGATATCAAAAAACCAAATATCAATATCATTCCCAAAAATTTGGGAGTAGCGGAATTATCAAAAAAATTCATTCAGATTATTTTAAAACTTCGGTGTTATAAAAATTAGCATACGCCTCTTCAAATTCTTGAACGGGAACATATGGTAACACTGGTTTTTCTTGGTTGGAAATATGGTTTTCTAATTCTTCTGGAATGTCTTCCGAGGCTAAAATAATAGCATCTGAATAATCTACAGCTATCTTTAACAAATTATTATAAGTAGGTTCTGCTAAAGAAGTAATCGCCTCTTCTGGAATACCATCAAAAGCTATTTTTTTAATCATATCCTTATCTAGCGCACCTTCGAAAGTTCTACCATAAACAGACAATACAATTTTACTATCAGCGAAAAGTGGCTCATCAGCATAATATTTTTTCAAATACAATGGTAGTAAACTAGCCATCCATCCATGAACATGAATAATGTCAGGTGACCAATTCAATTTCTTCACAGTTTCCATAACACCCTTTGCAAAGAAAATTGCACGTTGGTCATTATCTGGAAAAAGATTTCCTTGCTTATCAGTAAATGTTGCTTTACGCTTAAAGTACTCTTCGTTATCTATAAAGTAAACTTGTATTCTTTCTTTTGGGATAGATGCTACTTTAATGATTAATGGCATGTCCATATCATTAATTACCAAATTCATTCCGGAAAGCCGAATTACTTCATGTAATTGATGCCTTCTTTCATTGATGTTCCCATATCTTGGCATGAATATCCTGATTTGACCACCATTGCTGTTGACCATTCTAGGCGCTTCATAAGACATTAAAGAAACTTCGTTTTCGGGTAAGTAAGGCACTAATTCAGAAGATACAAACAATATCTTTTTACCATTCATAAAGGTTATATTTTATTTTTCACTGGAACGTAGCTGCAAAATTACGAAAAATATAGAGATTAGAAGTAATTATAGTAAGTTTGCTCGCTAATGAACTTTTCAATGCTGGTAGTTAAGACCATAAATGAACTTAGAAACGAATTAAATAAAATCGATGACTCAACTGATCTTGGTCTTGTTCCCACCATGGGAGCTCTACATCAAGGGCATATGTCTCTTATTAAAAAAGCCCTATTAGAAAATCAAAATGTAGTAGTCAGTATATTCGTGAACCCTACACAGTTCAATAATTCAGAGGATCTTGAAAAATATCCAAAAACTTTAGATGACGATATTCATTTAATTGCTTCCATTTCAAAGAACATAATTGTTTTCGCACCTTCAGTCGCTGAAATTTATCATGATAAAGTTAAAACCAAAATTTATCACTTTGCTGGTCTTGATAAAGTCATGGAAGGGGAGTTCAGAGATAACCATTTTAATGGGGTTGGGACTATTGTTGAAACACTTTTTAGGCTTATTAAACCAAAAAGAGCCTATTTCGGTGAAAAAGATTTTCAACAATTACGTATCATTCAAAAACTAGTAGAAATAGAAAAAATACCAGTTGAAATTATTGGTTGCAAAATAGTGCGTGAAAAACACGGGTTAGCGATGAGCTCTAGAAATGAAAGGTTGAGCGACACAATACGACTAAATGCAGCATTGATTTACGAAACCCTGAATACTGCCAAACATAAATTTGGCATGGAAAGTCCACTAATTATTAAAGATTGGGTAGCAGAACAATTTAAAAATAATATAGATTTTAAATTAGAATATTTTGAAATTACTGACGTTGAAACCTTAACCCCAATAAATAAAAAAAATTTAAATATAAAATACAGGGCGTTTATTGCTGTTTATGTTGAAGGTGTAAGGCTTATTGACAACATTGCCCTCAATTAATTAATTTTGCACTATGCAAGTAGAAGTAGTAAAATCAAAAATTCATCGAGTTAAGGTTACTGGCGCGGAACTAAATTACGTCGGAAGCATCACTATTGATGAAGATCTTATGGATGCCGCAAACTTTATTCGCGGTGAAAAAGTACAGATTGTTAACAATAATAACGGAGAACGTCTTGAAACCTATATTATACCTGGGCCAAGAAAAAGTGGCGAAATAACCTTAAACGGTGCGGCGGCCAGAAAGGTTTCGGTAGGTGATGTGCTTATTTTAATTTCGTATACTTGGATGGATATTGAAGAAGCAAAAAAGTTCAATCCGTCATTAGTTTTTCCAAATGAAGAAAATAATTTATTGACTTAAACTTGACGAATACTTTAAAAAAAAATCTTAAGATTATACTCCCAATGGCATTGGGAGTTTTTTTAGTTTGGTATTCTTATTATTCTACCACACCAGAAAACAGAAAGGAAATAATTTTTTATATTAAAGAAGCAGACCCTTTCTATGTTTTTCTTTCTGTTCTTTTAGGTATTTTAGGCCATATTTCTAGGGCAGTTCGATGGAATTACCTATTAGAACCTTTAGGATACAAACCTCGCATCAGCAATAATATCTTAATAATTTTAACTTCTTATTTTGCAAATCTTGGCATACCAAGAACAGGTGAAGTTTTGAGAGCTACAGCGCTTACCACCTATGAAAATGTGCCTTTTGAAAAAGGATTTGGTACTATAGTTACCGAAAGGGTTATTGATGTAATAATGCTACTTTCAATTGTCTTTATAGCATTTTTATTACAGACAGATGTTATTATGAACTTGCTTCAAGAGCGTGGCTTTAATTTAAATGGCCTACTTCTACTTGCTGGTACAGGAATTATAATATTCATTTTATTCGTTGCCCTAATTAAAAAATCAAAAAATGCATTTGCACAGAAAATCAAAACCTTTGTAAAGGGATTACTTGATGGTGTTTTCAGTATTTTTAAAATGAAGCATAAGTGGCTTTTTATTTTTCATACATTGTTCATTTGGGGATGTTATATAGGCATGCTATGGATTATAAAATTTACAGTACCCGAAACTATTTCTCTTACCCTAAGTCAATTACTCGTAGCATTTGTAGCTGGTGCTTTTGCCATGGCAACTACGAATGGCGGCATAGGTCTTTACCCTATTGCAGTTAGTAGTGCTTTAACTATTTTCGGTATCAGCACTGTCTCTGGAGATGCCTTCGGATGGATAATTTGGATTGCCCAAACATTAATGATAGTTGTTTTTGGTGCAATATCTTTTATTTTATTACCGTTATTGAACAGAATCAAATAGTATTCTTACTATTTACAATTACCACATATGCGTTTTGTATCAATAATATTCGCGCTTTTTTTTGGCGTAATATCATATTCTCAAACAACTCAAGAAATTTTTGAGTCTTTTAAACTTCAAGAAAGACGAGACGTACATTACTATTTTCCTGAGAATATGGACGAGGACAAAAAGTATCCTTTAATTATTGTTCTTGATGGAGAATATCTTTTTGAACAAGTTGTTGCCTCCTCAAAATTCTATAGTCGTTTTCATGGTATGCCTCAAAGCATTGTAGTTGGTGTAGATCAAAGCAAGAATGATTTAAGGTATGAAGATTGTGCATTTGATAATGAAAGCGGTTTGCCTTCTGAAAAAGGTAAAAACTTTTATGAGTTTATAGGTATGGAGCTTATTCCATATCTAGACTTGAACTATAGTACGGCTCCTTTTAAAATGATTGTTGGTTATGACATCACAGCTAATTTCATGAATTACTGGTTATTTAAGGATAATTCAATTTTTGATGCCTATATAAGTATTTCACCTACGCTCGCTCCAGAAATGGAAACTAGAGTGCCAATGAGACTTAATACTTTTGAAAATCAAATGTTCTACCAGGTTATCGTAGAAGGTGAACAAAACAAGGATACTCAAAGAATAGCAGCAATGGACCAAGGCATCAAAGCTTTGGAAAAAGAATCATTACATTACTATTTCGATGAATATAAAAATGCTGATCACATTTCAATAGCTACCTATGGTTTAGGTAAAGCATTTGATAATATTTTCGGCATGTTTAAACCTATTAGTCCAAAAGAATATAAAACACAGATACTTACTAGTGAAGAACCGGTTTTTAATTATTTAGAAAATAAATACCAAGGTATTGTTGACATATTTGGCTTTAGTAAGCCTGTGGCACTCAATGATATCATGGCGATATACGCAGCCTCAAGAAAAAAAGAAGATTTTGAATCATTAAAACCACTTTCTGATCTTTGTAAAAAAGAATATCCTGATACTATGCTCGGCTTTTATTTTGAAGCCGAATATTATGAGCAATTAGGAGAACCTAAAAAAGCGCTTAAAACATTTGAAAAAGCTTTTCAAATGGAAGAAATAGATTTTTTAACTAAAGAAATGGCCCTTGAAAAAATGGACGCATTAAAAGCCGATTTCGGTTTTTAACATATTTAAACAGCTAGTTCCCAAATTAGCCCAACCTACTTATTATGATAAAAATTAACGCAATGTATTTCGTATTCTCTGGAGTACTGTTTACCTATTTCGGATTGAAGGGAGAATTTATTATTCCCTACAGTGGAATTGCCCTATTTATGGCATGGGCATCATTTTTCTTAGCGTTTAGCGCTCACAAAAAAGAAAGCTCACAAGATAATTAACGCTTAATTACTAAGTGATATCTACTCATTTCAAACTTCTTGCTACCTTTAGCTTTTTCAGTAAAAGCTAAAGATGGCCAAAACAAAAACTGCATTTTTTTGTCAAAATTGTGGAACACAGTATGCTAAATGGGTAGGTCAATGTTCTGCCTGTAAACAATGGAATACCGTTGTTGAAGAAGTTGTACAAAAAGAGGAAAAGGTAAATTGGAAATCACCTTCGCAAACTTCAAAAAGAGTCTCAACACCACTTTT
>CAXBIJ010000244.1:0-5730 GCA_963975675.1 uncultured Maribacter sp.
GCGCAGATCTATCAGGCGATCCGTATCGAAGTGAATCAAGAGATCGAAGTGATCAAGGAGTTTTTAGAGCAGGTGCCAGATTTATTGAATCCGAAAGGGCGATTAAGTGTTATCAGTTACCACTCATTAGAAGATAGATTGGTAAAACGATTTATACGAGCCGGACAGTTTGAAGGTGAGCCAGAGAAAGACTTTTATGGAAACATAGAAGTACCATTAAAGAAAGTTGGCGGATTGATAATTCCGTCTCGAGAAGAAATAAAATTAAATAACAGAGCACGTAGTGCCAAATTGAGAATAGCAGAGCGCAATGACAAAAAATAAAATGAAAACTGGGGTCTTAGACCTGTTGAAAGGCAAATTTTTGGTGAGCGGAGACTCTCCCAAGAATTGGCTGTTCATCATTTTCATTTCTTTTTTGGCAACGGTAATGATCAGTAGCTCACATAGTGCAGATCAGAAAGTGCACCAAATCGCTTTATTGAACGAAGAAGTAAAAGAGCTTAGAAACGAGTTTGTAGACATGCGGTCAGATGTGCAGCAGTTGAAACTAGAATCTAATATTACAGGTAAGATATCTGAGAAAGGACTGTATCCTTCAGAAACACCACCGCAAAAAATTAGGGTCAAATCTTTAAATGGGAAAGAATAAATGGCTGCAACAGATAAAAGTATTCTTAAACGACTTTATATTGTAGCGGCATTTTTGGTGCTATTTGCTGGTGCTGTGCTTTTTAAGTTAGTATCTATACAGATTGTAGATGGTGAAAAATACAAAGCTTTAGCAGAAACACGAACGTCTCATATTTTTACGATTGAACCTAATAGAGGTAACCTGTATTCAGATGATGGTAGTCTTTTGGCAACATCGGTTTCTAAATACACCATTCGTTTTGATGCCGTTACAGTAAATGATATTGATTTTAAACAAAATATAAAGCCGTTATCAGATGCTTTGGCGAAGCAATTCGGTAATACATCTTCTCATTACCAACAGATTCTTAGAAAAGCCAAGGAGAATAAAAATAGATATGCGCTCATTGTACGTAATCTAGACTACTCTGATTACATGGCTGTAAAATCCTTCCCACTTTTCAATAAAGGAGCTTATAAGGGAGGATTAATTATTGAACAAAAAACCAAAAGAGAGCATCCATTAGGTAAAATTGCCGAACGTAGTGTTGGGTATGAGCGTGTTGATGAAAATGGCTACCGTACCCGTGTAGGTATGGAAGGTGCTTTTGGTGAGTATCTACGAGGAATAGAAGGTAAGCGTGCCAAGCAAAAAATTGCAAAGGGACTTTGGAAACCAATCGGTAACGATAATATTATAGAGCCTAAAGATGGGTATGATGTGTATTCAACCATTGACATTAATATACAAGATATCGCGCACCATGCTTTATTGAAGCAATTAGAATTATACAAAGCAGACCACGGTACCGTAATTGTTATGGAGGTAAAAACTGGCGAAGTAAAGGCAATTGCCAATTTAGGCCAGACAGCAGGGGGTAAATATTACGAGCGCTTAAACTATGCCATTGGTGAATCTCATGAGCCAGGGTCTACGTTTAAGTTGATGAATTTAGTTGCTGCTTTAGAAGACAAGGTAATCGATACCAGTTCTGTGATGGATACCGAAAACGGTACTTGGAAGATTTATAGACATTGGGTAAAAGATTCTAAACGTGGCGGATATGGTAAAATCTCAGTAGCCAAAGCTTTTGAGGTATCATCGAATGTAGCGTTTGCCAAAATGATACATAATGGATATAAGAACGATCCAGAGAAATATGTAAATCGCCTAATGAGTATGGGTGTTCATAAAGAATTAGGACTTCCTGTACGTGGTGAAGGTATTCCTGTTCTGAGATATCCTGGTGATAAAGGTTGGTCAGGATTGTCTTTAGCGCAAATGGCTTACGGTTATGAGGTATCAATGACACCATTACAAACATTGGCATTCTACAATGCTATTGCGAACAATGGCGAAATGGTGAAGCCAAGACTTTTAAAAGAGGTTAAGGAGTGGAACAAGACTATTAAAAAGTTCGATAAGAAAGTATTGAATCCGGCAATCTGTTCTCAAGAAACCGTAAAAAAAGTACAGAAGATTCTAAAGGATGTAGTTGAAAAGAAGCATGGTACAGGTCACGGCATGTATTCAAAAAACTTTTCTATGGCAGGTAAAACTGGAACAACACAGACCAATTATGTGTCTAAGGATAAGGATAAGTACGAATATATTTCTTCGTTTGCAGGTTATTTTCCGGCAGACAATCCTAAATACTCTTGTATCGTAGTTATTCATAAGCCAGACAAGAGTGTAGGGTATTATGGTGCCGATGTATCAGGTCCGGTTTTTAAATCTGTAGCACAAAAAGTATATGCCACTTCACCATTAACCAGTGAGGTCGATGTAAAGCATATGTTAATCGCTAGTGCAGATAATTCTTACCAAGGATATTATAAAAATGCACAACAGCAGTATGCACAGATGCCCAATGTACAAGGTATGAGTGGAATGGATGCTGTTGCGATTCTTGAAAATTTAGGAATAGAAGTAGAGGTAAAAGGGAATGGTAGGGTAAAACACCAATCTATTTCAAAAGGAACCGATATTAAAAACGTAAAAAAAATAGTGTTAGAATTAATATGAAGTTATTGAAAGACATATTATATGGAGTGCATCTTACCGCAGTTAGTGGTACGACCTCTTGTGATATCGCTTCAGTTCGTTTCGATTCTAGAGAAGTGCAAAAAGGGGATGCTTTTGTTGCGATAAAAGGTACGTTAACCGATGGTCATAAATATATAGATGCTGTTGTGGCAGCTGGTGCACGAGCTATTATTTGCGAGGAATTGCCCGCAAAAATGGTAGACGATATTACCTATGTTCAGGTAGAAAATGGTAATCAGGCGTTGGCTTTAATGGCCTCTAATTACTACGATACGCCGTCAAAAAATTTAAAATTAGTTGGGGTAACCGGTACCAATGGTAAAACGACCGTATCGAGTTTGCTATATCAGCTATTTAAAAAAGCAGGGTATAAAGTAGGCTTGTTATCGACTATAAAAATAATGGTCGATGATACTGAATACCCAACAAAACATACTACGCCCGATGCATTGGTTATCAATAAGCATTTGAGGTTAATGAATGATGCCGGAGTCGAATTTTGCTTTATGGAAGTGAGTTCGCATGGTATTCACCAAAAAAGAACTGAAGGTTTGATATTTGAGGGAGCGATTTTTACAAATCTATCGCATGATCATTTAGACTACCATAAAACATTTGCAGAGTACCGTGATACCAAAAAGATATTGTTTGATCAGTTGTCGAAAAAGGCATTTGCATTGACCAATATAGATGATAAAAATGGCTTGGTGATGTTGCAAAATACTAAGGCTAGAAAGTATACATACGCATTAAAGAATTATGCAGATTATCGTGCACAGGTTTTAGAAAATCAGTTCGATGGTCAGTTGTTGAAAATCAATGATAACGAGCTGTGGATTAAGTTAATAGGTCAATTCAATGCCTATAATATGTTGGCTATTTACGCCACTGCAGAGTTGTTAGGATTAGAAAAAATAGAAACCCTTCGCTTGTTAAGTGAGTTGGATAATGTAGATGGAAGGTTTCAATATTATATATCTAAAAGTAAGATTACGGCTATAGTTGATTATGCCCATACGCCGGACGCTCTTAAAAACGTGCTTGAGACGATCAACACGTTGAGAACTGGAAATGAAAACGTCATCACCGTTGTGGGGTGTGGTGGCGATAGAGACAGATCAAAGCGTCCGGTAATGGGCAATATCGCATCCGAAATGAGTAATAAAATCATTTTTACTTCTGATAACCCTCGTACAGAATCTCCTTCTAAGATTATTGCAGAGATGGAGGCAGGGGTTGAACCACAGCATGTAAAAAAGGTATTATCGATTGAAAATAGAAAGCAGGCCATTAAAACAGCCTGCCAATTAGCAGCCAGCAACGATATTATTTTGGTAGCAGGTAAAGGTCACGAAACCTACCAAGAAACCAACGGAGTACGAATAGATTTCGACGATTTTAAAATTGTAAAAGAGCTATTAAATAGCCTAGATAAGTAATATGGGCTTGAGAACGCCATAATGAAAAAACTATGTTAACCTACCTGTTCGAATATTTAGAAAAACAATACCAGTTTCCTGGGGCTACGCTGTTTCAGTTTAGTACGTTCCGTGCGGCTATGGCTATTCTGTTTTCTTTGATAATTGCGACAGCTTTCGGTAAACGCATCATACTTTTTCTACAAAAGCAACAAGTAGGTGAAACTATTCGTGACTTGGGTCTTGCTGGTCAAAAGCAAAAAGCAGGTACGCCTACCATGGGCGGTATTATTATAATTTTGGCCACATTAATACCGGTAATATTATTTGCACGATTAGATAATATTTACATCCTACTTCTAATATTCACCATGTTGTGGATGGGTGCTATTGGTTTCTTAGATGATTATATCAAAGTATTTAAAAAGAATAAAGAAGGATTAAAAGGAAGATTTAAAGTTCTAGGCCAAGTTACCCTTGGGCTTATCGTTGGTGCTGTGCTTTATTTTCATCCAGAAGTTACCATGCGTGACCATGATAAAACAATTATCACCAATAATTATACAGTAGAGCAAGTAAAAGGTCTAGAAATTAAGTCTACCATGACTACCGTTCCTTTTATGAAGAACAACGAATTTGATTATGGTGATTTTATTGGTTGGATGGGAGAAGGAGCGCAAGATTATGCTTGGTTAATCTTTATTCCGATTATAATTTTAATCGTAACAGCAGTGTCTAACGGTGCAAATCTTACCGACGGTATCGACGGGCTCGCCGCAGGTACATCGGCAATCATTGTATTTACGCTGGGCATATTTGCCTTGGTTTCGGGTAATATTATTTTTTCAGATTACTTAGATATCATGTACATACCTAGAGTAGGTGAGTTATTGATTTTTATCACTGCATTCGTAGGTGCCTTAATTGGGTTTTTGTGGTACAACGCCTTCCCAGCTCAAGTGTTTATGGGTGATACCGGTAGTTTAACTATTGGAGGTGTTATTGCTGTAATCGCAATAATTGTACGTAAAGAATTATTGATACCAGTATTGTGCGGAATATTCTTTGCCGAATCACTATCAGTGATGTTGCAAGTAGGTTATTTCAAGTATACAAGAAATAAATACGGAGAAGGCAGACGCATATTTTTAATGTCGCCATTACATCATCATTATCAAAAAAAGGGATATCACGAAAGTAAGATTGTAACACGATTTTGGATTTTAGGAATTCTATTGGCCATTGTAACCGTAGTGACGCTAAAAATTAGATAAATGGCATTTTTGGTAGTTCTAGGAGGAGGAGAAAGTGGAGTAGGAACAGCCATTTTAGGTTTGAAAAAGGGATATAAAGTTTTTGTATCCGATAAAGGAAAAATTAAAGAGAAGTATAAAAACGTTCTTGAACATTTTGGAATTGATTGGGAAGAAGAGAAGCATTCTGAAGACCGCATTTTAAAAGCCGACTTAGTAATGAAGAGTCCGGGAATACCTGATAAAGCACCCTTGGTGAAGCAGTTGGTTGAGAAAGGCATTCCCGTAATATCAGAGATTGAATTTGCATCAAAATATACCGATGCTAAAATCATTGGCATTACAGGGAGTAATGGAAAAACTACCACTACAATGCTTA
>CAXBIJ010000245.1:0-5712 GCA_963975675.1 uncultured Maribacter sp.
CGGTAATGTAGGCACAACCTACAATAGAACCTGTAAGCATGATTACGATGTTCATTAACTCAATATGCTGAATAGTTATATAATTTTCTAAATGACAAACCTTTCTCATTATTATCAATAATGTGTTCACCATTGCGAATCCTGAGAAAATAGCACCAGCAACAAAGTATGGTGGAAAAATAGTTGTATGCCAACCTGGTATTACCGAGGTAGCAAAGTCAAAAGATACAATAGTGTGTACTGAGAGTACCAATGGAGTTGCTAAACCAGCAAGTACCAAGGACACCTCTTCAAATCGTTGCCAATCTTTAGCACGACCTGTCCAGCCAAAACTTAATAAGCTATATATTTTTTTCTGAAAAGGCAAAACAGCCCTGTCTCTAATCATTGCGAAATCTGGAAGTAAACCTGTCCACCAGAATACCAAGGAAACTGATAGATACGTTGAGATTGCAAATACATCCCAAAGTAGTGGTGAGTTAAAGTTTACCCATAATGAACCAAATTGATTTGGTATAGGCAATACCCAATACGCCAACCAAGGACGACCCATGTGTATAATTGGGAAAAGACCTGCTTGAATAACAGAGAAAATTGTCATTGCTTCAGCAGAACGGTTAATTGCCATTCTCCATTTCTGACGGAATAATAAAAGAACCGCTGAAATTAATGTACCGGCATGACCAATACCTACCCACCAAACAAAGTTGGTAATATCCCAAGCCCAGTTAACGGTTTTGTTAAGACCCCATGTACCGATACCGGTAGAGATCGTATAAATTATACAACCTACTCCCCAAAGAAATGCCACTAAGGCAATGGAAAAAACTATCCACCAATGCTTATTTGCTCTTCCTTCTACAGGAGCAGCAATATCCACTGTTACATCGTGGTAGCCTTTGTCTCCAATTACAAGAGGTTTACGTATAGGTGCTTCGTAATGCGACGCCATAGACTTTTGTTATAATTACTTTCTACTTTTGATTATGCTTCGTTGGTGTTTCTAACCTTAACATGATAGAAAACGTTTGGCTGTGTACCTACATGCTCTAATAAATGATACATACGATCACTAGCCTTTAATTCTGCCACTTTACTCTTATCATCGTTAATATCGCCAAACACAATGGCTCCATTACTACAAGCTGAAGAACACGCGGTTTGAAACTCTCCATCTTCAATTACTCGCCCATCTCGTTTGGCATCTAAAATGGTCTTCTGCGTCTTTTGAATACACATAGAACATTTCTCAATAACCCCTCTTGAACGAACATTAACATCTGGGTTCAAAACCATTTTACCCAAATCATTATTCATATGAAAATCGAACTCATCATTGTTATTATACAAGAACCAGTTGAATCTACGTACTTTATAAGGACAGTTGTTTGCACAATATCTTGTACCAACACATCTGTTATAAGCCATTTGATTCTGACCTTGTCTACCATGAGAGGTTGCAGCCACAGGACAAACAGTTTCACAAGGTGCGTGATTACAATGCTGACACATTACCGGTTGAAAGGCAACTTGTGGGTTTTCTGAAGGATCTTCCAATTCACCAAAACCACTCAATGAACCCTTATCACCCGTTAAGCCATCAAATTCATCTTTCTTAGTATCATCTTGCTCAAAAGTCTCTTCAGAAGAATAGTATCTATCAATACGCAACCAGTGCATATCTCTTGATTTTCTTACCTCTGCCTTACCAACAACAGGAACGTTATTTTCAGCATGACATGCGATAACACAAGATCCACATCCAGTACAGGCATTTAAATCAATTGACATGTTAAAATGATGACCAATTGAACGATCAAAACTATCCCATAAATCAACGGATGTAGCAGGAACTTCTTGATGGTCTAAAGAAACCATAGGAACTTCGTTCCATTCAGAATGATCTTTTGTATTGAAGATCTCTAAAGTTGTCTCCTTTATGATATCCCCTCTACCCATAAGGGTTTTATGCAATTGAATACAGGCAAATTCATGATTACCTGAAACTTTCTCTACACTTACAGATTGATTGACACTAAAACCATCATATAACATAAAGGCATTTACACCTGTCTGCATATCTTCTTTCAATCCTACTTTCTTACCATAACCAAAAGATAGGCCAACTGAACCTTTCGCTTGACCAGGCTGAACAACTACAGGAACTTGCTCTAGACTTACACCATTTACTGTAAGTTTCACATAATTACCATCCATACCGCCATTAGCGACATTCACATTCTCTACACCCAAATCAACGGCATCAGCTTTTGAAATAGTAACATAGTTATCCCAAGATACTCTAGTAATAGGATCAGGGAATTCTTGAAGCCAAGGATTACTAGCTTGCTGACCATCACCCATACCTACTTTTGAATACAAAGTAAGTTCCATTCCATCACTAGTTGTATTGGCCAAACTACGAATTGCATTTGCAATAGGCGCTATACCTACAACTTCGGACACTTCTTCAGAAGTAATAGCATTTTGAGTAGAACCATCAGCTTCAACTAACATGGTTTCAGTACTAAAAACACCATCTTGCAATGCTTGATTCCAGTTTGAACCGTTCAATACATTATCAGTCCATGTTTGTTTTATATAATCATAATACGATTGTTCACTTCCTAACAATTCTAATACAACTGTTTGAAACTGCTTCGTATCAAATAATTCTTTTATAGTAGGTTGCATTAAACTGTAATGCCCCTTTTTAATCTGAACATCACCCCAAGATTCTAAATAGTGATTTGTTGCTGCAACATATTGTACAGCTTCAGTAGTTTCATTCCAATTACTTGAAAAAGCAACAGTAAGATCAACTTTAGAAAGACCCTCACTAAAATCTACAGCATTTGGCAAAGAATACATTGGATTTACACCATCAATCATCAATGCTCCAATTCTTCCTGCTTTCATATCAGCAATTAAAGAATTCACAGCCTTAACATTACCTCTTCTAATATATTTAGGAGCCGCAACATCAAACGCTTTACTCGACAACATTTCGTTGATCGCCAAAACTACAGCTTGAGCATTAACATCATCCAAACCAGTTACTACAACAGCATCTGATCCAGCTTTCTTAATTTCGGCAGCCAACATATCAACAGCTGCATCATATTCTGAAGTGTTACCACCAACAGAAGTACCATTCAATTTACCGTACAACTTAGCCAATACCACTTTTTGCGCACTTGGCTTCATTGCTATACGCTTATCAGCATTAGCACCTGTTAAAGACATATTCGCCTCTAACTGTACATGCCTAGACATTTTTCCTTTCTTAGGAACACGACCTCTAGAATAACCAGCATCGTAGCCTCCACCTTGCCAATCTGATAAAAAATCAGCACCAAAAGAAACAATTAAACCTGCTTTTTCTAAATCATAATCCGCTAAAGCACGTTCACCATACTTATTCTCAAATGCAGATAAAGCAGCATCCTCAGAAATTGCATCATAAGTAATATGAACTACATTTTCATTTGCCAGCATTAAATCAGCCATTAAACGATCCGTAGATGGACTAGCGTATGTTTGGGTAAGCAAAGCAATCTTTTTAGAAGAACCCTTAAGTTCACCCATTTTAGATTTAACTGCAGCTTTCAACACATCCCATTCAACAGGCTCGCCATTTGCCAACGGACCCTGCAATCTAGTACTATCATATAAAGAAAGAACAGAACCTTGAACTCTTGCATTAGCAGAACCACCAACTTTAGATAAAGTATTGTTTTCAACTTTGATTGGCCTACCTTCTCGCGTTTTAATTAAAATACTCGCAAAGTCAAAACCATTAGCAATTGTAGTTGCATAATAATTAGCAACACCTGGAACTATATTTTCTGGAAGCACTACATAAGGTATCGATTTTATAACCGGACCTTCACATGCAGCCAAAGAAGCCGCTGCTGTACTAAAACCAACATACTTCAAGAAATCCCTACGATTTGTATTTGTGGAAGACAAAGTTTCCTTGTCACCCAAGAAATCATCAACAGGAATCTGCTCTACAAATTCGTTCTGTTTTAGCGCCTCAACAATGGAATCGTTAGGATTTAACTCCGCTTCGTTTTTCCAATATTTTTTGTTTGATGCCATACGTATTATCTGTAATTAGCTTCTTTAATTTATTATTAATAATGACACTTTCCACATTCCAGACCACCCAATTGAGCAGCTGTCAAGTTATCTACACCATACTTCTTAGAAAGTTCAGCATGTATTTTTTCGTAATACTCATTACCTTCAACCTTAACATTGGTTTCTCGGTGACAATCTATACACCACCCCATTGTTAATGGAGAATATTGATACATTATTTCCATTTCCTCAACAGGACCGTGACATGTTTGACATTCAACACCAGCAACTGAAACATGCTGTGAATGATTAAAATATGCGAAATCAGGAAGGTTATGAATACGAACCCATTCTACAGGCTGACTTTCGCCTGTATATTTTTGATTCTCTTCATCCCAACCAACAGCTTTATACAATTTCTTGATTTCCCCTGTATAGAATTCATTAGTATACCCATTTTCCAAATCTTCTTTAGTAGGACCTTCTGGATTACCAGCGTACTCATAAATAGATTTATGACAATTCATACAAACATTTAAAGAAGGTATTCCTGAATGTTTAGAAACCCTTGCCGAAGAGTGACAATATTTACATTCAATCTTATTATCGCCAGCATGTATCTTATGAGAATAATGTATAGGTTGAATTGGCGCGTAACCTTGATCAACACCAACTTGCATCATCCATCCGTAAGCAAAATATGCACTACCCAATAAAAGAAATATTGAGGTCACTAATACCAAAAATTGATTTTGAGCAAAGGCCTTCCAAATTGGAGTTCTTTTTTCAGCATTTTCCTTTTCAACTACAATACCATTTGCCTGAGCAATACGTTGCAATGTTTTATTTACCAACAACAACATAACCACAAGTAGACCAAACACTAACACTAGAGCACCTAAGATAATCTCATTAGATACGCCAGCTGAATTTGAAGACCCACCTGAATCAGATTGAACATCACCAGCAACGGCAGCAGGAGCAGCGGGTGCCGGAGCAGCCGTATACGCCAAAATATCATCAATATCACCATCGGACAATGTTGGAAAAGCAGTCATTGCCGCCTGATTGTATTCCGCATACACCTTATTGGCATAAGCATCACCAGATTTAATTACACCTGGACTGTTTTTTATCCAACGGTACAACCATTCTCTTTCCAATCCTTCATCTTCATTCAATCTACTTTCTACATTTGCTAATGCAGGCCCAGTCATTTTGCGATTCAACGCATGACATGCAGCACAGTTCTGATTAAACAAAGCTTTACCTTTTGCAGCATCACCACCAGAAGCACCTTCTGTTACTGCTGCATCAACAGCAACATCTTGTGCAGTTAATGGACTTGCGAAAAGCAAAAATACAATTAGGGATAATCCTAAAATTTTAGAAAACTGATTTCGGTATGGAACCTTTTTCATATATCGAATATTTCTATCGGAATCTTGGCATGATTTTGGTCATAGATGAAACCTATTAATATCCATCAAATGCCTAAATCGGAGACAAAAATACGACATAGACTTTATTTGGAAAATGTTAATGTATTTATAATTTACAATTTAGAAATATTCTAAATAAACTCTGATTTATTTGTTTGATCCTTAATAATTTACTTTTGTAATG
>CAXBIJ010000246.1:0-5704 GCA_963975675.1 uncultured Maribacter sp.
TGATTTGGCTATTTAGTATTGTTCTTTTAGCATCTTCTTGCTCTGTATCAAAAGATGCACGCGGTAAAAGAAACTTATTAAGCGGCACATGGACATTGAACAATGTTGCTTTTGAAGGTAACACTGGAAATGTAAAAGCAGTTTTATTTAATGACGTTGAAGATATTTGTCTTGAAGGCAGTGAATGGTTCTTTCGTGACAATAACAGTACTGGTAGATATACTATTAGTCAGTCAACTCTTTGTAATGGTGGAGACCGTTATATTAGATGGTCTGTTGTAGAACGCGAAGAAAATTACACTAGTCAGTTACAGTTTAAATTTATCAATGCAAAGAATCAGGATATTTCTGGTGGAGCGGGTTACCGTTTAAATATTGATACGTTAACTGAATATGCAATGATTTTGAAATCTAATGCTATGGTTGACGGTACTTCGGTAAACGTAGTATATGAATTCACTAAAAAATAATAACCTACTTTAAAATTAATTATAAGCTTATGAAAACAATGATAATACGTAAAACTAGTTACATAATCGCTCTTGCCATGGTAATGAGCTGTAGTACAGTTAAAAACGCAAATAAAACTCAAAAAGGTGCTGTTATAGGTGCTGCAGGTGGTGCAGTGGTTGGCGGTGTTTTAGGAAATAATGTTGGTAGTGGAAACAATACTGCTCTTGGAGCAATTTTAGGTGCCGCGATTGGTGGTGCTGCAGGTGGTTATATAGGTAGTAGAATGGACCGTCAGGCAGAGCGTATTGAAGAAGAGATTCCAGGTGCAGAAGTAAAAAGAGTTGGTGAAGGAATTAACGTTACTTTCAATGAAGAAGCTGGTGTATATTTCGCGACAAATAAGTCGAACGTACAAGGTACTTCTGCTACGACGTTAGATAAATTAGCAGGTATTTTTAAAGAATACCCTAAATCTAATATTTTGGTTGAAGGACATACTGATAGTGCAGGTGCTGATGAATATAACATGAACTTATCTAAGCAAAGAGCAGAGTCGGTTAGTAATTACCTAATTAGCAAAGGAATTGATGCAAGTCGATTCGATACAAAATGGTACGGTGAAACTCAACCAGTAGGCGATAATACAACTACTGAAGGTAAAGCGAAAAATAGAAGAGTCGAATTAGCAATTGTTGCTAATGAATCTTTAAAGGAAGAAGCAAAAACGCAAACTAATTAAGTGAAACTTATTTTGGTATTGAGTTAAAATAAAAGCCCTGCATTTGCAGGGCTTTTTGTTTTTAATGTAACTTCCCATTGGTGAAAGAACACGATATACTTATTATAGGTGGCGGTCTTGCAGGGCTTACAGCGGCTATACATTTGGCCTTAGAAGGTAAGCATGTTGGTGTTATTGAAATGAATACCTACCCACATCATAAAGTATGTGGTGAATATGTATCTAAAGAAATATTACCCTATTTTAATAGATTGGGTCTTTTTCCAAGCTCGGTAGGAGCTGTTGATATCACCCAGTTTCAAATTTCTACTCACAAAGGATATTTGATAGAAACAGAATTACCTCTCGGTGGTTTTGGAATAAGTAGATACGCTTTAGATAATTTGCTTTACCAACGAGCCAAAGAACTGGGCGTTATGTTCCACTTTGAAAAAGTAATAGGTACAGCTTTTAAGAATGATGCTTTTACAATAACCACATCAACCAATATATATACTTCTAAAATCGTGCTAGGTGCCTATGGCAAGCGTTCGGTATTAGATAAAAATTTGGAAAGGGAATTCAGTCTCAAAAAGAACTCTTGGCTAGCTGTTAAAGGGCATTACCAATTACCTGATTTTCCTAATGAACTGGTTGGTTTGCATAATTTTGATGGAGGCTATGGCGGACTATCCAAAACGGAATCGGGGGCGGTCAACTTCTGTTATCTTGCACATTACGATACTTTTAAGAAATATAAAGACATCGCTTCTTTCAATACCGAAGTTGTGGCGAAAAACCCATTTCTAAATTCATTTTTATCAAGCGCTACACCATTATTCAATCAACCCATGACCATTGCCCAGATTTCTTTTGATAAAAAAGATGCCGTAGTAGATCATATGCTCATGTGCGGTGATACAGCAGGTTTAATACATCCACTTTGTGGAAATGGAATGGCAATGGCCATACATAGTGCTAAAATTGCTTCTGAATTAGTAGTACGATTTTTAGATGATTCAACTTACGCACGACATCAGTTAGAGGGCGATTATACAAAAGTATGGTCTAAAACATTTAGCAAACGTTTATGGTTCGGTAGAAAATTGCAGCGAATGTTAATGAACAAATCAATGGTTACAATGGGGATTCGTACGGTAGGAAAATCGAAAACCATACTAAAATATATTATAAAGAAGACACACGGAGAATTGATAACCTAATGGTAGATTTAACACAGCGAAGCACTGAAATTGAGATAATGGATACCTTTTCTGGTACAACCAAAGAACTGGCTATCATACTACAAGATATAAATAGGGTGAACAGGCTTCTAGGTGGTTATAGTATTACTTTAAGTGCTGTATTTAAGCTACTTGCATTAGAAAATAAAAAATCGTATACGATTTTAGATATGGGTTGTGCAGAAGGAACCATTCTTAGAAAGCTCGCAATGGAAGCTAGAAAACGAAATATCACCCTCAAATTAATAGGAGTTGACCTTAATAAGCAAGGATTAGAATTAGCAACGTACTATTCAACAGAATATCCCGAAATCACCTATTTAGAAGCCGATATTCTAACTACTGATTTCTCCTCATATAACATTGATGTGGTTATGACAACATTGACTCTTCATCATTTTACAGATAAAGGCGTGATTCAATTCGTAAATCAGTTTAATTCTCTCGCTTCTTTAGGTGTCGTTATTAACGATTTAGATCGTAATCCTATCGCTTATTATTTATTCAAAGCTTTTAGTTTCTTTTTTATAAAGACTGAAATAGCTAAAAAAGATGGACTGCTTTCGATACGAAGAGCATTTAAAAAGAAAGATTTAATTAGGTATGCAGCACAAGTAAAAAATGCATCTCACCAAATTGAATGGAAATGGGCCTTTAGATATGTATGGGTTTTAAAAAAGAAGTAGTAGATTGAAGACTAAGAGCAGTTATGAATCAAACAAGAATTGTTAGTGTCACCAAAGAATTACCAGAATATTTTAGATATACCAAGGATATATTGCCATTGGTTGAGTTTTGGCTAAGCGGTCAGGAAGAACGCTTTTCACGAAAGGTCGTTAAGATTTTTGAAGGTGCTGCGGTAGACAAACGCTATTCTATAATGCCCCCGGAAGATGTATTTCTAGCCACCACTTTTGAAGATAAAAATAAAATTTACGTTCGTGAGGCTAAGCGTATGGGTGCAAATGTGCTACGAAACGCTCTTCAAAAGAGTAGTTGGCAAGCCGACTCCCTCGATTATATCATAACGGTAAGTTGTACGGGTATTATGATTCCCTCGTTAGATGCTTATTTAATTAATGAACTGGGTATGCGTCAAGATATCGTTAGGCTGCCTGTCACAGAAATGGGATGTGCTGCTGGGGTATCGGGACTCATCTATGCACATAACTTTCTTAAATCTAATCCGGGTAAGCGAATTGCTTTGGTTTCCGTTGAGAGTCCGACTGCAACATTCCAGCTCAATGATTATTCTATGGCCAATATGGTAAGTGCCGCAATTTTTGGCGATGGTGCGGCTTGTGTGCTTTTATCTTCTGAGGAAGATGCTGTTGGGCCTAAAATTGTTGGTGAGGAAATGTATCACTTTAAAGATGCTACCCAAATGATGGGTTTCGATTTAACTAATCATGGATTAAAGATGATTTTAGATCCAGCGGTTCCAGAAACCATATCAAATCATTTTTCGGATATTGTTCATCCATTTTTAGAAAAATATGGAAGTGATATTCATAAAGTCGACCATTTAATATTTCATCCCGGAGGGAAAAAAATAGTACAAACGGTAGAATCTTTATTTGGTGCTTTAGGAAAGAATATTGACGATACCCGCGAAGTTTTAAGACTGTATGGTAATATGAGTAGCGCTACTGTGCTATACGTTTTAGAGCGTTTTCTAGAAAAAGATATACGAACAGGAGAACAAGGACTCATTTTAAGTTTTGGTCCCGGTTTTTCGGCTCAAAGAGTTCTAATCGAATGGTAGGTTATAAAAGTAAGAAGGATGAAAACTAATTTTTGGGCATTGATTTTAGGCGGTAGTAGCGGACTTGGTTTAGCTACAGCAAAGAAATTAGCTAGTCATGGCTATCACATCATAATCGTTCATAGAGATAGACGCTCTGATATGGAAGCTATTGAAAATGCTTTTGAAGAGATTCGTGTATTTGGAAATCAACTTATAACAGTAAATGCCGATGCCTTAAATGCAGAAAAACGTCCAGTTATCATCTCCGATTTAGAACACCAATTACCAGAAGGACATCAAATTAAAGTTTTGGTGCATAGCGTAGCAAAAGGGACCTTAAGGCCTATGTATTCTGAAAGTAATTCAACCCTTACCGATGCTGATTTTAGAATAACATTTGATGCTATGGCCTTGAGCTTATATGATTGGACAAAGGTATTGGTCGCTGCAAAGTTATTTGCATCAGATACTAGAATAATTTCGTTTACAAGCGAGGGTAATACCAAGGCTTTACCTAATTATAGTGCGGTTTCTGTTGCCAAAGTAGCGTTAGAAGCATTAACTCGTAGTATTGCGTTAGAATTCGCGCCAATAGGTATTAAAGCTAATTGCATTCAAGCTGGCGTTACGATGACGAAATCATTAGCTATGATACCTGGGTATGAAGAAATTAAGACAAATGCATTAAAACGGAATCCGAATAATCGATTAACAACACCTAACGATGTGGCTAATGTTGTTTATTTGTTAACTACCGACGAAGCAAAATGGATTACCGGTTCGGTAATTAAAGTAGATGGTGGTGAAAGTTTGATTTAAAATCATAACGATGACAAAAACTACATTTCAATGGATAGTGAATAGATTACCCTACTCAGAGCCTTTTCTGTTTGTTGATGAGATTTTAAATGTAAATGAGAAAAGTGCGGAAGGAATATATAGGTTTAAACGTGATGCTGCATTTTATGATGGTCATTTTAAAGATAATCCAGTAACACCAGGAGTACTCTTAACCGAATGTTGTGCACAAATAGGACTTGTCAGCTTGGGAATTTATCTATTAGGGAAGGAAAAAAACATGGAAGGCTTAAAAATAGGAATGAGTAGTTCTCAAATGGAGTTTTTACTGCCTGTTTTTCCAGGAGAAAAGGTTCGGGTTACTTCAGAATTGATATACTTCAGATTTCATAAATTAAAGTGCAACGTTAACATGTTTAACGAAGAAGGTAAACTGGTCTGTAAAGGTACTTTGGCAGGCATGATGGGTGTAAATAATGGGTAGACGTGTTGTAATTACGGGGTTAGGTGTTTGTGCGCCAAATGGTGTGGGTCTTACCGATTTCACCCAATCGCTACGCGATGGTAAAAGTGGTATTCGACATCAACCTATTTTAGAAAAATTAGGATTCGGGTGTCAAATTGCTGGCGAGCCCTTGGTGAAAGATAATCTTATAGACAACTATTTTACACCGCTTGAACGAAGGGGGCTGAATGCTACCGGAATCGTATACGGAGTAATAGCCGGTGTAGATGCGTGGAAAG
>CAXBIJ010000247.1:0-5670 GCA_963975675.1 uncultured Maribacter sp.
GCCTGACCGCTAACGGTTGGGCTAAGCGTAGTAAACTTGCAACGAGCTTTGGTTAAGCCCAGAATTGAGCAATTATTTTTAAACATTGTTGTGCTTAGTTTTTATTTCCAAAACTCTTATTCCTTTTTTTCGAATGTTTTTCTGAGATTTTCTGCATATTCAATAAACGAGCCATCAAAAAATTGTTTATTTGGACTTTTTAACAACCCTCCAAAACCATGAGATAGAACCATACCATCAACTAATGATTTTCTAGATTCCCAATTTTTTTACTTAAAATTTTGTTTTCGTTCTGTAAAAATAGATTCTCAACGTGCCGTATTTTCGCAGCAAATAAGTGAAAACCATGATTATGTTCTTCTTCTGTTAAGGCTTCCAGATTCCCTCTGAAAGTTGAAATTATTCTTGCTGATTCTTTAGAAGAACCTAAACTTAGAAGTATATTAATATCTAAGGCAGCAATGTCATGAAACGTTGATGCTTGTGTTGCTTTTGTATTGCTCCTAATTTGTAGTCTCATAAAAACTAATGAAATGATGACAGCAAATGCTGATATAATTTCAGCAATCAAAGCATATTCTTCAAGTATTTCTTTCATATTTATGCCACTTTAGTTTTTTAATTAAAAATTCAATTCATTACTTTAATTCTGGCGATTTTTTTTAATTTCTCAAATTAAGCACAACGTACAGATATAGGTACCAAGGTATGTTTATTTCTCTTATTCATTGGGTAAAACGTAGCCTCTAATGTACTATTAATGAATAAACCTACAATTGGCAATCTATCTATAATTAGGGCATGTATTTACCTATCTTTTTATATTGGTTGATGCAATGTATGATATATAGTTGTTGGTAGCGATAGAGAAATTGAACAGCTTTGATACAGTAGCGTAGTTGGTAGCTGCGGTTGCGTCTTCGGTCGTTAGTTTGAAGGTTCATTTTCAGATTTCATAGCAATGGCATTCTGTACAATCATTTCAAATACATTTGTAATCGTTGCGGTTACCATAGAAACAAAGGCAGTTAAAGCACAAATGGCTAGAAAACCAGCAGGATCGTCATTTGGATTATGGAATAATCTGATATATACCCCTGCCATGACAATCAAGATGCTTAGGACGACTGCACAATACTTTATGTTCTTTAATATTTTAATAGCACTTGAAGAGAATATCTTATGCTGCCTGATATAGTTGAGTAACTTGAACGCTTTGAAGAGAATAAGAAAAAACGCAATCGAGGAAGCATAAACATACAAGATCAACGGGTCAAAGTAAATGCTGAACACGTCTAAATTTGTAGCTCTCCCTTCGGTTAATGGGGTCCATATCAAAATGGTAAGCGCCACAATGCCTATAAGCACGATGACCGCTTGAAGAAAAAGTATTGAAATTCTATTCATCATATTCTTATAAAATGTAGAGGATGTCAACATATGCATTGAAGGTATGATTTTATCTTAAAAATCGAAGATACATGTGCAGCATTTTAATGGTCAGGTCCTCTGTTTTATCAACTCGTTGATTACGATGAATGTTAGCCAATTGTGTAATAGCGGTAATAGACCAAGATGTTCTTGTTTTCGATTATTAGTATAGCGAATGATTTTTTAAGTTGTTTTTAGATTTTAATTGCATAAACATATAACATAGGGTGAAAATGTACATGAGGTCTGCTGTTCCACGTAAGGGGAAATCATCTGCATTCAAATTTTCTATCAACTCTCTCGAGTATTCAACCGTTAATTTTACCTGAATATCTGGAACAAAATAAACCGCGGTAATCACGAAAAGCCAAAGTTTGAAAAGAAATAAAACTACTATAGTATACTTCGAAATTTCAGGAGGATGCTTCCAGAACATAGGGATTAACAAAAGTAATGGAAGGTATACAGGAATAAGGAAGACCCATATAAAGGCAGGGATACTTAGGCCTACCGCTTCACGGGTTGCCAACCAATCTGATGGGTCTATCAAAAGCCACATCGGGTAGCCGACCAAACTTTCTATATAAAGAGCCCCTATGGCATAAAAAGACAAGAAAAAAGTCGAGATAAACAATACTCTCGTAAGTATGCTTTTTTCGATTAAAAAAATATTGAAAATTTTAAGGGTAATCGCCACCTGTATAGCTGCTGGTATGAGTTGCAAATACATTGAATACATCAATAATTTGGAACTCAATTTTGATGTCATACCTAAAATCGGCAATTCTTGATGTATGGGCACAATGACCAAGAAAGTAGATAGGACAGAAAATAATGCCAAGCCAAAGGATGCCCAAAGCAGAGATTCAGAAAATTTTTTGGTGCAAAAACGTACGACTAAGACGTGCGATATAAGCATGAGTACCGCAGGGAAATAACAAAACAAAATCATTTTGTCATTGAACAATTGCATATAATCAGGAATATTTTTACTTACTTTTTGTAATTGTGGATAGCTTACAAAATAGGTCATCACTAGGGTTCCGAAGTAGTAAAAACAAAATGAAAAGTAAGTGAGTAAAATCCACTTTTGATTTTTTGATTTTTCGAGTTTATTCATCGTAGTTCATCTTTAGAAACAACTGATCAATAGTATTTCATTTTTCACAATAGTTGCAAAATAGGCAACTAAAAGAGGAGTATAGAGCTTATGGCCGCCGTACAAGATTTTAGGCTAATTGTACTATAAATGTATGTAAAAGTCTTCAAATTATAATGTTCGATGACAATGATTTAGAGCTATTTATGAACAGGTAAGTTCGAGTAGATTTCGAGGTGCGAAATTAATGTGCTAGCTGCACAGCGGGTAGCGAAAACCTTTTGTTTTGTGAACCTGTTCTCGACTGCTTTCGAACAGCCAATCGTACACTTTTGTGTTTAAAGTAAAAGTGTCGCGTATGTAAACTTCGAAGATTATGGTCTGAAATTATACTCCGAAAATAAGAAAGTGAAGGCTACCTGCTGATACTGCCAGCTGAATACTTTAAAAACAACTACTTCTTCGTTGCTTCGAAAAATTTTGCGTTGATGTCGTCTATGTAGTTCAAAAGCTCGTCGCGGCCGCTGCGGTTGCTGGCGCTGGTGACGAAGTGTTGCGGTGCTTCTTCCCACATATCTGCGGTAAGCGTGTCTAAATAGGTTTTAACGTCGCGTTCTATCGCTTTCGGTTTAAGCTTATCGGCCTTAGTGAATATAATGGCAAAGGGTATTCCGTTTTCACCCATCCACTGCATAAACTCCATATCTATAGGTTGTGGCTCGTGGCGTATATCTACCAGTACAAATGAACAAACGAGCTGCTCACGTTGTAGAAAGTAATTGGTAATGTATTTCTGAAATGTTTTTTTATCGCGTTTAGAGACACGTGCATACCCATAGCCAGGCAAATCGACCAAAAACCAATTCTCATTGATTTTAAAATGGTTGATCAATTGGGTTTTACCAGGCCTGCCAGAAGTCTTAGCCAAGCTTTTACGCTCGGTCAACATATTTATTAATGAAGATTTGCCCACATTAGAGCGACCAATGAAGGCATACTCAGGTATAGACTCATTAGGGCAGCGAGCAACATCAGAGTTGCTAATTACAAAGTCGGCCGACTTTATTTTCATCCGTAGAAAATTTTAAAACTTATTTTTCTCTAACCAAGCATCAAGAATGGCGTTGAATTCGTTTGGGTGCTCCATCATAGGTGCGTGTCCACATTTATCAATCCAAAATAAATCTGAATTCGGTAGCAGTTCATCAAACAGCTCTGCCACGTCTGGCGGAGTTACACTATCGTTCTTTCCCCATATAATACAGGTAGGCGTTTTCATTTTTGGCAAATCTTGCGCCATATTATGACGTATAGCACTTTTAGCAATGGCCAAGGTCTTCACTAATTTTATACGATTATTTACGGTTGCAAAAACTTCGTCTACAATTTCTTTGGTAGCAATTTTTGGGTCGTAAAAAACATCTTGTGCTTTCTTCTTAATGAACTCATAATCACCACGTTTAGGGTAACCATCACCCATAGCACTTTCGTAAAGTCCAGAACTACCAGTAATGACTAAGGCCTTTACTTTTGCTGGGTACATTTTAACATATAGAAGCCCTATATGGCCACCTAACGAGTTACCTAAAAGAATAACATCGTCTAGTTCTTTATGCTCAATAAATTTTTTGAGGTATTTGGCAAAATTCTTCACCGTGGTTTTAAGCATCGGCATAGCATACAGGGGTAATTCTGGAATTAGCACCTTATAACCTTTTGGTGGAAAATGGGAGGAAACGCCCTGAAAATTACTAAGACCACCCATAAGACCATGAAGGATAATAATGGGTTTGCCTTCACCTACTTCAATGTATTTAAACTTACCGTCGTCTATCAAATCGTTTTCCATGAACTCTGCTCATCATATTTGCCCAAATATAGGTAATTACCGAGAATAGCAAACAACTCTTTTCGATAAGGTGTTTCATGAAATGATCCGTATTTCGATTTTTTTAGAATTAGGGGTCAAGTGGGAAAATTAACTTCAAAAGTAGCCTATGGTGTTAAAAGGTGTTCAAAAGTGGGGTAATTTATTAACAAAGTGGATTTTAGTGGTAAAATGTGGTAATAATATTTATATATTTGAGTTATATAAATAAAACCGACCATTTTGGATATTTATTTCTTTGGGACATTTAATTGTAAGGCAGACGCTAAAGGGCGTATCATGTTACCTATTGCCTTGCGTAATCAAGTGGCTCCAATATTGAAGGATGGTTTTTTTATAAAAAAATCATATCTGAGTGAATGTTTAGAGCTGTACCCAGCTTACGAATGGCACAGAGTAATGGCAGAATTGAACGAAAAGAGCAGGTTCGATGAAGAGAACCTTCAGTTTATAAGAATGTATACGGCAGGCCTACGACAAGTAGAAGTAGATGCTACCGGAAGATTATTGATACCTAAGGATATTATTTCATTGGCAGGCATTTCGAAAGAAGTGGTGATTGCACCAATTGGAAAGCGATTAGAGATTTGGGACAAGAAGGCATATGATCAATCTATCAGTGCAACGAAAGAAGAGAAAGTAAAGTTGGCCAAGCGCGTAATGTTAGGTGAAAAATCTGAAGGAGATGTATCATAATCCGGTATTGCTGAAAGAATCTGTAGATGGGCTAGACATCAAAGAGAATGGAGTTTATGTAGATGTGACATTTGGTGGAGGCGGTCACTCTAAAGAAATATTAAAACGATTGGGTGCAGAAGGCAAATTGTTCGCTTTTGATCAAGATGAAGATGCGCAAGCAAATACATTAGGTGATCCACGATTTACGCTTATAGCGGAAAATTTTAGGTACATCACCCAGTTTTTAAAGTTCTATGGCATTCGGAAAGTAGATGGAATCTTAGCAGATTACGGAGTTTCATCGCATCAGTTCGATCAGGCCGAAAGAGGGTTTTCTACCCGTTTCGATGCAGATTTAGATATGCGAATGAGTAAGCGTAATACGCTTTCTGCCTATGAAGTGGTGAATAAATACTCGTATGACGATTTGCGCAAGGTATTGTTCGATTACGGTGATATTAGAAATGCTAACGCTATGGCGAAAGTACTAATTGCGAGTAGGGAAGTAGAGGAGATTAGAACCACCGATGCTTTAAAACAAGCATTAAAGCAGTTTTTGCCAGAGCATAAGCAG
>CAXBIJ010000248.1:0-5668 GCA_963975675.1 uncultured Maribacter sp.
TGATTTCTGCAATTTTATCCCAATCAATTGGCTTTTGATTGAATGTGATTAAATGATGACTTTTATTCTTATAAAAATTCCACTGTTTTTTATCAAAAGGATCTATTGAAGAAGTAACAATATTAATTCTAATTTTGTCAGAAATAGGAAGTTTTATAAAAGCTTCCAAAAATTCCCAACCATCCATTATAGGCATGTTAATGTCTAGAAAGATAATTTGAGGAATTGGTTCCTTCTCTTCTAACTTTTTCATTATACCATCATATGCTAATAATCCATTACCATATGATGTTATTGAATCACAATCTGTTGTACAAGAAATTAATTTACGTAAGCCAAAAACGGTTATTGCGTCATCATCAATTATAGTTATATCACTAATCTTTGTCATTAAAGAATATTTTAAATTCTGTTCCTTTTCCTACTTTACTTGTTACTTCTACTTTACCGTTCATAGCATCAATTTGATTTTTGGTAATGTAAAGCCCAATTCCCTTAGCATCTTTATGTTCATGAAAGGTTTTATACATACCAAATAATTTTTTGCCATGCTTTTCAAGGTCTATGCCTAAACCATTATCTGCAATTGTTAAAATTGAATAATTGTTCTTTTTAACAGCACTTAAAGTTATGATTGGTTTTCTTTTAGGGTCTTTGTATTTAACAGAATTTGTTATAAAATTGGTTAAAATGTTATCTAAATATGCCGGTACAGATCTTACATTAAAATTTGAAGGTATGTTATTTTTAATTGTTGCATTATTATTAAAAAGATAAGAAATCAGGTTTTGATTTACGTTTATCACTTTGTCATGCAGATTAATTTTTTGTTTCTCAATGTTAGTGTGAGTGTTAATAGAAATAACATCATTTAGATTGTCTAGTGTATCTAAAAGATTATTAGAAGCTTCACTCAGCATTCCAGTTATTTTAAGCTTTTCCTTTTCATCAGTTTCACTTTCTAAGAAGTTTAATAACATTGAAAAGTTAGCTGAATGAGAACGTAAGTTGTGAGAAACAATGTGAGCAAAATTTAAAAGTTTTTTATTCTGAATTGATGCGATATTAATGATATTTCTTAATTCAGACTCTTTTTCTTTTAGTTTAGAAATATCTAAGCTAATTCCTACAAGTCCATAAGCAATTCCTTTATTATTTAGTAACGGTATTTTTGAACTAAGAAAGGACGTTTCCTTGCCATCTAATTTTATGTTTAAGGTTTCTTTGCCAATAACAGGTTTTAACGTTTTCATTACCATCAAGTCTTCTTCTCGCGATTGAATTGCGGATTCTTCAGGATATAGTTCAAAATCACTTTTACCTAAGATATCTTCGGGATTTTCAACTCCTAAAAACTCACATTCAGCTTTGTTAACTAAGATTTTTCTAGATTCGGTATCCTTAATATAAACGTTAACCGGTAAGTTATCGATTAATGTTCTTAATAATTTTTCGTTATCTAAAGATTTAATGTCAGCTTCTACTTGGTCATGAATATCTTGAAATGTACCCACTAAGCCCACCAATTCACCTTTGTTATATACAGGTTTGCCGCCAGCCATTACCCATTTTTCATTACCATTGGCAGTTATAATCTGTAATTTTAAATTACTCCACGCTTTACCTTTATCTTGGGCTTCAAAAAGAGCCATTGAGATGGCATTTCTACTATGACCTTCTTTGTAGTAGAATAGTGCGTTTTCAATATTAGGTATAAAATGTGGTGGAACTTCATGTATAGCTTTGGTAGTCGTACACCAAGTAAGTTTGTTATCTTTTAAATTGTATTCCCATCGACCAATTTTTGTTATTTCAGCTTGTTGCTGTAACTGTAATTCTTTCTTTCTTAATTCTAATTCGTTGGTAATAGAATCGGTAATATCATTTAATTGAATAATGGCGCCAATAATATTCTCATCAGAATCATACCAAGGTGCATTTGACCACTCGAACCATAATTCTTCTTCATTGTTATTTGTTGCTTTATGAATACCCATAGGTTGAGGGCTTCCTTTAAAACAATTTTCTAACACCATTTTCCATTTAGGACTTAAATGTGGGAAAACTTTAAATAAACTTTTAGATTTATAATTCTCTTTTTTATTACTAAATATGCTCTTCCATTTATTAGATGTATAGACAATTTTAAAATCAATATCAATAAATGCCGTTGGTGTAGGCAATTGACTAATAATATAAGAGGTACTTGATGTTTGGGAAACTTTTAGCATACCGATGTAATTTCTTACTAAAATAGTAGTATTATGTAGGTTAGTAGTATTATTGTTGTGAATAGGTAAATTATAGTTGTGTAACTTAAAATAATCTACCTAATGGTTAGATTATTTTATACTTTATTGAAGTAATTTTTAAATGTGCTACCCTGATTAGGTGTTCTCGCTTCAGTTATTTTTTCATTCATTACTTCAGTTTGGTAATTGGATATAAAACTATATTCTAAACGTGCCTTTATTTCCTGAGCCAGTTCAGAAAACAATTCAATAAAGTCTTTACCTTCTAGTTGATTAAGTTTTATTTGAAAATATAATTGCCATTTAGGTGATGCACTTATAAGTTTAAAATTTGTATCAATAATAGCTATAGATGAAGGGATATGCCCAATCCAATCTAATGAAAATGATGAGTTCTTGTTTGAATTAAGCATATATAGAAAGAATTTTCTTACGAAATTATAGAAATATTCTAGCTAACGGCGAGTAATTGTTGTGATTTTATCTAAAATTGTTGTTGAAAACCACTTATGTGTTGTGAAATTTACTTGTAATTCTATTTTCTTACAGAATCTGGTACTAAGCCTGTGTAGTCTCCATTATTGCGAATTACATCTCTTACAATAGAAGAGCTAATGTATGACTTGCCCGATGAAGTCAATAGAAATACCGTTTCTATTTCTGATAATTTTCTGTTCGTATGTGCAATTGCTTTCTCAAATTCAAAATCTGCAGGATTTCTTAGGCCTCTCAAAATAAAATTTGCATCTTCTTTCTTACAAAAATCTACAGTTAAGCCTTGGTATGTTTTTACTTTAATTGAAGGTTCGTCTTTAAAGGCCTCTTCAATAAATTGCATTCGTTTTTCTAAACTGAACATATATTTTTTGTCGGCATTTTTTCCTATAGCAATAATTATTTCGTCGAATAGAGTTATGCCTCGCATGATAATATCATGATGACCTAATGTTAAAGGGTCGAAAGAACCAGGAAAAATTGCGCGTCTCATAGAAAGGTTTTACTTTTTAAATATAACTATTTTAAGACAATGCCTCTTTAATAGCGTGTTCAAATAACATACCTAGTTCAATACCAGCTGCCTTAGCTTGTTGGGGTAGTATACTGGCGGTAGTTAAACCTGGCGTAGTATTCATTTCTAATAAGAATGGTTCGTCGCCAATGAATATAAATTCACTTCTCGAAAAACCTGTCATTTTAAGTATATCGTATATTTTTTTAGCTACTGCTGTAACTTTTTCTTGTTGTACCTTATTAATTCTTGCAGGTGTAATTTCTTGTGATTTGCCTTCGTATTTTGCTTCGTAATCAAAGAAATCATTTTCTGTGACAATTTCTGTAATAGGGAAAACGGTTGTTTTGCCATTCAGTTTTAGAACGCCCACAGAAACTTCTGTACCTTCAAGAAAACCTTCTATGATTATTTCATCATCTTCTTTGTAAGCTGTTTCTATGGCACTTTTTAATTCTTCTATTTTATAAACTTTTGTAATACCATAACTACTGCCAGATTTATTTGCCTTTACAAAACAAGGTAGTTTCACCGTATTAATAATATCTGTCTCATTAATTTCATCACCTAAATTCAAATAATATGAAGGTGCCGATTTAATGCCATAAGGTTTAAGTACACTTAATAAGTCTCTTTTGTTGAACGTAAGTGCCGCCTGATAGAAATTACAAGATGTATGCTTAATGTCTAATAATTTAAAATAAGCTTGCATTAGACCGTCTTCACCAGGAGAACCATGTATAGCATTAAAAACACAATCAAACTTTATTGAGCTTCCATTCAAGGGTATAGAAAAATCATTGCGATTAATCATAGTCTCTTCACCAGAATCATCTACGTAAGCCCATTTGTTTTTGAAAATATGAATTCTAAAAAGGTTGAATTTGTCTTTATTCAAATAATTATATACAACGTTACCACTATTAAGCGATATTTTATATTCGCTAGAATAACCACCCATTATAATTGCAATATTTTTTTTCATTTGTATGGTCTATAAAGAAAGTTAGAACAAAGATGAAGTATTGAAATAAAATAAAAAAGAAAACTAAGTGCATTAATACAAACAATATTGATTTTGATAATGAAGTAACTATAAACCGAAGCGTCTAAATGGTATTAGGGCATTTACTATATTTGTCGGGTCAAATAATAAGTATGAGAAATTTTTTCAATTTTTTAAAAAGTAAGACATTTTTAATTCAATTAGGTCTTGCGTTGTTGGTATTAGTAGTTACAGTTTTTCTTGTGTTGAGATATCTTAGCAGCACTACAAATCATGGTGAATTTGTTGAAGTGCCAGATTTTTCTAAAAAGTCAGTTATGGACATGAGAAAATCGATTGAAGATGCCGGTCTAAGATATGAAGTGTTAGATTCTGCTAGCTATAATCCAGATTATCCGCGGTTTTCCATAATAACTCAAGATCCGGTAGCAGGAGCTAAAGTAAAGACAAATAGAAAAATATATTTAACGGTTAATCCTTCAGGATATAAAAAGGTTACGGTGCCGAAAATAATTCAAGTAACGAAAAGAAATGCATCTTCGATGCTAAAAGCAGTGGGGTTAGATGTAGAACGTGTAACCTATGTAGATGAATTAGGGAAAGACATGGTTTATCAATTAAAGTTTAAAGGAAAGTATATTAAGCCTGGAGATAAACTACCTAAAACATCAAAAATAGAATTGATTTGTGGAAATGGCGCCATAACTGAGCGTGCCATAATAAAAGCTGAATCAGAACAATAAATGGAGAATATAGAGCAACCGGAGAATGAAGATGGTGAACTTTTTGAACATTACCGCTTTGTAGCTTCTAAAGGACAAGTACCTTTAAGAGTAGATAAATTTTTAATGAATTTCATTGAAAATGCTACTAGAAACAAAATTCAGCAATCTGCTAAAAATGGTCATGTTTGGGTTAATGACGAGATTGTAAAATCGAATTATAAAGTTAAAGCAGGTGATGAGGTAAAGGTGTTGTTTGAGCACCCGCCACATGAGTTTTTGTTGGTTCCTGAAGATATTCCATTAGATATTGTTTATGAAGACGATGTCTTATTGGTTGTCAATAAGCCAGCTGGAATGGTAGTTCACCCAGGTCATGGTAATTATTCTGGCACTTTAATAAATGCACTTATTTTTCATACAGATAATTTACCTGCAAATAGTAATGAGCGACCTGGCTTGGTTCACCGAATTGATAAGGATACCTCTGGGTTATTAGTGGTAGCCAAGACTGAGGCAGCCATGACTCATTTGGCAAAGCAGTTTTTTGATAAGACATCTGAACGTGAATATATCGCTTTGGTTTGGGGTAATATTGAGGAAGATGAAGGTACTGTTGTTGGTCATGTAGGTCGAAATCCTAAGAATCGATTGCAAATGCATGTTTTTCCCGAAGGTG
>CAXBIJ010000249.1:0-5630 GCA_963975675.1 uncultured Maribacter sp.
ACTTTCATCAATGACCATTAAATAATCATCTGGAAAATAATCTAAAAGACAGAAGGGTCTTGTGCCGGGTTCACGTCCATCTAAGTATCTTGAGTAATTTTCAATACCGGAACAATAACCGAGCTCACGTATCATTTCTAAATCGAAATTTGTACGCTCTTCTAAACGTTTTGCCTCGAGAGGTTTGGCTATATCTTTGAAGTAGTTAATTTGTTTTACTAAATCGTCTTGAATGCTATGAATAGCATTCTGTAAAACATCTTTAGAGGTAACGAACATATTTGCCGGGTAAATAGTTAGCGTCTCGTAAACTTCTATAATGCTATTGTTAAATGGATCAAAAGCTTCTATCTCCTCTATTTCATCTCCAAAGAAATGAATTCTATAAGCGTGATCGGCATAACTAGGGAAGACATCTACCACGTCACCTTTTACTCGAAAGTTTCCATTCTTAAACTCGACCATTGTCCTAGAATAAAGCGATTGAACCAATTGATGCATTAGTTTCGTTCGTGCAATAACTTGGTCTTTTTTAATGGAAATGACATTTTTTTGAAATTCCACCGGGTTACCAATACCATACAAACACGATACAGAGGCAATCACGATTACATCTCTTCTGCCGGAAAGTAGGGAAGAAGTCGTGCTAAGTCGTAATTTTTCAATATCCTCATTAATAGAAAGATCTTTTTCAATATATACACCACTTGTAGGTATAAATGCTTCAGGTTGATAGTAGTCGTAATATGAAACAAAATACTCAACTGCATTATCAGGAAAAAACTGTTTAAACTCAGAGTAAAGTTGAGCTGCCAATGTCTTATTATGAGCTAATATCAAGGTAGGTTTTTGTACTTCTTCAATAACATTAGCAACAGTAAATGTTTTACCAGAGCCTGTTACCCCTAGTAAAGTTTGATATTTTTCCTTTTCATTCAGTCCTTTAACCAATTCATTTATTGCGTTCGGCTGGTCTCCTGTCGGCTTAAACTCTGATACTACTTTGAATTTCATGTATTGTAATTCTCTTTTTTGAAGTCTAAACTTAATTGCTTATAAATGCATCTTGCATCTGTATTTGCATGTGGGTTTCAATTAAATAACCATCATGCTTACACTTAGTATAAAAATACGAAAGACGAATTTTAAATTAGTAAGCTTATGCAATTTCTGTTACCTTTTTAAAGAAAAGTGACCGATAATTTCCTGACTATTAAGGAAACTTGCCTTAAACCAGTAGTCTGATTCAGGTAAAGCCTTATTATCGAAAGTTCCGTCCCATCCCTTATTGTTAGGATTTATTTGTCTTACTAAACCTCCATATTGGTTGAATATCAAAATTACGTCAATTACCGATTCAAAATTTTCTGGCGGAGGAACAAATTGCCAATAATCATTTATACCATCTCCGTTTGGGGTGAAAAACGCAGGAAAATCATTGGACGTTATATCTCTATCTACGGATCTCTCTGTAATTCCACAACCATTTTTATCGCGTACATAGGCTATATGTGGACCTTGTGGTATGTTATTGAAAATTGGAATATCTTGATATGGGCCATCTCGGTTGTCTAAAGCATATTCATATTGACCGCCGCCTATGGCAGAAATGGTAATTGTTTTGTCATTAAAAAAGTTAATAACTTCAATCGCTGTAATAGTAGCTGCTTCAGAGGCTACAATATCGAATAGTTTAGAACTAGAACATTCTATAATTCCATTTTCGGTGGTGATTGTATTGTAAGCTTCAAATCGATACCTACCAGGTACAGAAATGTCAACACTTCGTGATTGCGACATTAAAGATTCTTCACTGCCGCTATTCGTAAGATACCACCTAAAACCGTCTGCATCATCCTCTGTAGTTATTTTATATGGCAGTTCATCACTGCAAATACCAACAATATTGGGTAGGTTAATTTGTGGGGCGCGGTATATAAGTTCGCCGGTAATTTCATTAATATAGGGGTCACAAACGTATAAAGCAAAGCTTGTAGTAAAGACTTCTTCGGAACAGGACATCGCTAGTCCAATATCATTATAAGGAACAATGCGCACATAAATAGAGGAGTTTTGCGGTAAGTCTTCAGGTGGGTCGTAACTTAATACATTCTGTACATCTAAGTTGTCTACAAGGTCAGTTCCGTTGGGCGTGGTACCCATAAATAGTCTATAACCATTAGCGCCTGGTGCATAAGCCCATTCCAAATCAGTAATTATGGTAACACTACTAGCATTATTGTCTGGCGCTATTAAAATAGAGCAAGATGGTGCAGAAGTTATTTCAATAGTTGTAAAGGAAATTTCTTGACATGCAATCGGTGGGCCATCAAAAGGTACTAAGCTCAAAGTAGCATAAAGTATAGTATTGTCAGGAAAACCTAAAGGCGGAGAATAAGATAAGTCGGTGCCAATAGGTTTTCTGTCAAGCAACTCGTTTCCCATGGGTGTTGTGCCAATAGATAATAAATACCCATTATAGCCTAAAACTTCTGGCCAAGTTAAAATAGCGTCTAAGGGTACCTCTGTAGCTCCATTAATTGGATAAGTGAATTTCGGACAGTCTTGAGCTGATAAAAATGAACAGGTCAAAAAAATGCCCAAGTACTTCAGAACATGAAACATTTTTTTTAATATCATTTTTTATGATTTATCGCTTTAAGCTAAAATGACCTATAATTACTTTTTGGGAAAATGAAACAGCTTTAAACCAATAATCGGTTTCTGGTAATTCTTTACCATTTAAATTGCCGTTCCAGCCTATATTTTTGGGGTTTAGTTGCGCAAGTAAATTTCCATACCTATCGAATATAAAAATAAATTCAATGTTAAGTTCGCTACTATCAGAATCCTTCTTTAGTTGCCAAAAATCATTTACGCCATCACCGTTAGGCGTGAAAAAAGAAGGGAAATTCTTAACTGTAATTTCTTTTTCTACAAGACGTTGAGTAACACCACATCCAAACTTATCACGAACATAAACAGTACGTTCACCAGGCTCAAGATTTGTGAATATAGCACTATCCTGAAATCCACTATCACGACTTTCTAGTGAATATTCATATTCACCATTACCTGTAGCCACGATTTCTATTCGTAGGCCATTAGGTTCTCTTGATACAATTGCGTTTTCTATCACAGGTAATTCTGAGTCTACTACTTCAAAATTTTTAGTTACCGGGCATTCGATACTAGCTCCAAATTCCGAAATAATATTATAAAGCTCTACACGATAAAATCCGGCTTCTTCAAACTCTAACTCTCGGTTGGTGGATATAAGATTTTCAGTGCCATCTTCATTAATTTTTATCCATCTATAACCACGTGCTAATTGATTATTGTTTAAGGTGCCAAATTCTAAATTTGAGCACAAAGAGACTTTGTCCGGTATGGTAATAACCGGAAAATCATTTGGATTACATTGCACCGTAGGTTCGCCAGTAGAGAAATATTCTTCAGTGCATAACCTAGCTTCACCATTTTCATTGAAAGGAATTATTCTAACATAAACAGATTGATTTAATTCAAGATTATTTTCAGGTTTATATGAAAGTATATTACCAGTTTCAAAATTTTCAATAATGTCGTAACTATTAGGTGAAGTGCCTATAGAAATAAGGTAATTGGTAGCGCCAGGGGCATAGTTCCATTTAATATTGGTGTCTACGCGTACTCCTGTTTCTTCGTTTAACGGTGAGGTAAGTGTTGTGCAAACGGGCGGGTCAGTTATGTTGACGGTAGTGAAAATTTTGAGAGGGCAAACTTTAATTGGTGCGTCGGGTAAAAATAGGCTGATAGTTACATAAATTATGGTGTCTTCTGGCAAACCAACGGTAGGTTGGTAAAAATTGTTTAATCCAGATGACCGTCTATTTATAATCTCACCACCACCAGGGGTAGTTCCTAAAGAAATCAAATATCCAATTACGCCGTCCACGGCAGTCCACCGTATTAAATTGTCTACAGGTACATTAATATCCCCATCCAATGGAGATGTCATTATTGGGCATTGTTGTGTATAGCAAAAAGAAGAATATAACCCAATAAAAAGGTATAAAGTTAATATGATTCTTTTTTTACCCATAGGTTCACCTTTTTAAGCTAAAATGACCTTTAATTACCCTATTATCATTTGATATTGCCTTAAACCAATAATTAGATTCGGGCAATGCTCTTCCGTTTAAATTACCGTTCCAACCAACTGAATTTGGTGCTATCTGAGCTAAAAGTGCTCCAAACTTATCAAAAATCCATATGTTCAAAACATTGTTTTCACCTGTTGCTACCGCAGGTATAAATTGCCAATAATCATTAATACCATCGCCATTGGGTGTGAAAAAGTTGGGAAATCCTTCAACCGTTAAATCTTGTTCAATGAGTTGATTCACTATGCCACATCCTCCTTTATCACGAACATAAATGGTATGATTTTCAAAGGTTATTCCATTAAATCTATTGCTGTCTTGGTATGGCCCATTTTCACTGTCTAAGGCATATTCAAAGCTTCCAGATTCAGTAGTTATTACCTCATAATTACTTGTATTGGCTAGGTTGGTAACCCATATATTTTCAATCACAGGTGCTTGGGAGGCTTCCACTGCAAAAGATTTTGAGGAAGAGCACTCGTATGAGCTGCCAGAGTCTTCGAAAACTGAATAGGCTTCGTAAAGATAATTACCTTCTTCTGAAATAGTAACATCCGACGATGACGATAATAATGTTTCATTTCCTGCACCGTCGACTTTAAACCATCTATAACCATCAGCTTGGTCGGTCGCTGAAATTATATTTAATTCGCTATTTAGACAAATGGTAACTGTATCGGGGAAAGTTATTTTGGGATTTAAAACTTTTAACTCACCAGATAATGGGTCAAAATATGGACCACAACCAAGTAAGGTGGAAAAAGTTTCTTGTGCACAACCAATAGCATCACCTGCATCGTTAAATGGAATTATGGTTATGAAGAAAGTGCGATTAGGTTCAAAATCTATGACTATGGTAGATGTTTTAAAGAATATCGCATCTTCTAGTATATTGGACTCAAAAGGAGATGTGCCTATAGTAACTCTATAACCTGTTGCGTTGGGTACTTCGTTCCATTCTAAAACCGGACTTAAAGGAACATTGGTTTCACCATCAAATGGTGTAATCATTGTAGTGCACAAAGGCAAATCTGCCTTTGGTGCGGTGGTAAATGTAGAACTGTTGCACCCAATAGACAACCCTATTCTATTGTACGGTATTACTGAAATATAGAAAGTTGTTTCTTCTGGCAAATCTGCTGTTGGATTATAGCTTAAAGTATTGCCGACGTCAAAATTATTGACAATTTCACCTCCATTTATTGATGTGCCAATGGTCAGGAAATAACCAGTAGCGCTAATAGAAGCGTTCCATGTGATGTTTGTTGCGGTATTAACGTCTAATGCATTTTCTTGTGGAATATTGAATGTGGTACAATCTGGTGCTTCACTCAGAATGGCTGTCTTGAAACTTTGACTGTCGCAAACAATATTCGGTTGATTAAAAAAGAAAAGTGTAATGGTTACAAATATTTCAGTGTTCTCTGGTAAACCTGTTGATGGTGTGTAGCTATTCGATGCCCCTAAATTCTGTTCGTTCAGAAT
>CAXBIJ010000250.1:0-5622 GCA_963975675.1 uncultured Maribacter sp.
AAAGTTTTTAAAACTTAAACCCCGAAGCATTCTTTTGCTTTTCAAATTCATCTTGTTCTTTTACCGGTAAAGTCTCAAAAAAGTCAATTCCTGTTTCTTTTTCGATATCATCAATCGAAACGATGAAATTACGAAGCGGTGAAAATTGTGGTTTATTAGGTATTAAAAAAGAGATGGTTATTATTTGATTTCCTTTTTTACGGGCTATAATTTTATAAAAAGCGTCAGGCACATCAACATCTTCCTGCCCTATTTCCTCTAAGCCCTCTTCTAACACTCCACCGGTATATACATACAACATACCATACTTCTTTGCCCAACGCCGTGTTTGCTGCTCTAAATCATTCCATATACCAGCATTAAACTCTCTATCCTGCGGACTTATATTACTTGTGTAAAAAGTTTCATTATAAGCCTGTAAAGAGAACCTACGATCACCAGCCGGCACCAAATGCCCACGGTCATACCCCGAACCTTTATAATTTCGCCAATCAGCAGATTTAGATGTAACAAAAGGATCTTCTATAAAATAAGGCCGTTTTCTATCTTCATATGTTAGGTTTTTCTTATCAAGCACATACGCGACCCATTCTGCTTGTTCGAAAGGTTCATTATAAGATAAAGAAAAATGAGAATGATTAACAATTTCTCCGGTAGTAGATGATGGTAAAAGTTCTTTTGGAAAACTGTTCGAGTTTGTTTCTAACTCATTATTTGAATAGGTAGCAGGCGTATAAAAATTTTCAAATAGCCAAAAACCTATTACACAAACAAGAATTAAAACACTATAAATAGTTCCATTTCTTTTACGGTATGCCATACGCCAAAATTACTGTAATTTTGTAAGATACATAGCGAATTTTCGACTAATAACACTTGCACAGAAAGTCTTAATGAAAGAAAAATTATGATACTAACTTGGAAAGATGTAATTCATTTTTCGGTGAATGGAAACCCTAAGCCAGACAAAAGAATAGAAAAAACAGAACAGGAATGGAAAGAAATTCTAACTCCTGAACAATTTAGAATTACTCGTAAAAAAGGAACAGAGGAACCACATTCTGGCGCGCTTTGTACTTCTCATGAAGCGGGAAAATACGAATGTATTTGCTGTGGAACGTCTTTATTCGATTCTACTATTAAGTTTGAATCTGGAACGGGTTGGCCTAGTTTCACTCAACCTATTAAAGAAAACGCTATTAAATACCACAAAGATGGTACTTTTGGGATGGTTCGTGTTGAGGTTATGTGCAATGCATGCGATGCTCATTTAGGACATGTTTTTCCCGACGGACCTGAACCTAGTGGTTTACGATATTGTATAAATTCAGAATCGATGCAATTAGAAAAGGAGGATGCAAATGGCTAATTCTAATTTTGAAGTTGCCACAGTTGGTGGTGGGTGTTTTTGGTGTACTGAAGCGGTCTTTCAAGAAGTGAAAGGTATACAAAAAGTTGTATCTGGTTATACCGGTGGTACTGTACCTGGCAGGCCAACGTATAGAGAAATCTGTTCCGGACTCACTGGCCACGCCGAAGTGGTACAGGTTACTTTTGACCCAAGTGTTATATCTTATGAAGATATCCTTATAATTTTCATGACAACCCACGACCCTACCACATTAAACCGACAAGGTGCCGATGCAGGTACTCAGTATCGTTCTGTGATATATTATCATGATAATAATCAGGAAAGCAAAGCAAAGACGGTATTAAAAGAAATGTCCAAAATCTATGATAAACCTATTGTCACTGAACTAAGCCCAATAGGTATTTTTTACGATGCTGAAGAGAATCATCAAGATTACTACAAGAATAATTCTCAGCAAGGTTATTGTCAGGTAGTAATCAATCCGAAATTGGCAAAACTTAGAAAGCTACATGCCGACAAATTGCATTAGGCAAAAAAAAATCAACTAAAAAAAACCGCTATACTTTACATACAGCGGTTTTTTAATTTTATTATTCTCTAACAATTAATTCTTTACACTAGCTAGTTTACCTTGCTTAATATTATTGATTTTCAAATCTTCTAATACATTTACAGCTTCTTCAACATAAACATCTTTTGCTAAATTTTTATGCCATCTGTTTCTTTTTTCGCGTAGTACAGAATCTTTCGTAAACAATTGCTCTTCATATCCTAAAGATTTAAAGGTAAGCTTAGAATCGTAGTCTGTTAACCTTTTAAAGTATTCAGATTGTTCTTTATCCTTTTCTTTTTCCTCTTTATAGGTTTCAAAATTAAGAGAGATTTCAGTTTCATCTTGTTCAGCCTTTAACCACTTAGCATTTTCTTCAATCAATTTAATTTGCTGGCTGGCTTGCATTCTTTTCTCACTATCAGCGATTGTCTTCTCATAGTTAATATAACCATCCCATGGCTTGTAATCAGCTGGTGAAATCTTATCCCATCCTAATGGATTAGATTGGTCTCTTTCACCCAAATCTATATAGCTATATCGGTCTGGAACTACAATATCACTTTTAACACCTTCTAATTGCGTTGAACCGCCATTAATTCTATAAAACTTTTGCGTAGTTATTTTAATCGCTCCTAAATCTCCATGCTCATTACTACGCAACATATTATTTAATGGTATAACATTTTGAACAGTTCCTTTACCAAAGGTCTGTTTGCTACCTATCACAATGGCCCTCTTGTAATCTTGCATTGCAGCCGCTAAAATCTCAGAAGCCGATGCAGATAGTTCGTTCACTAATATTACTAATGGACCGTCCCATTGAATTCTTTCATCCTTATCATCATAGACATCTTTGCCCTTATCCTTAGATTGAACCTGAACAATTGGCCCATCTTTAATGAAAAGTCCTGCCATTTCAACAACAGTTTTCAATGATCCACCACCATTATCCCGTAAATCTAAAATAAGGCCTTCAACCCCTTCTTCTTTTAAACGCTCTACTTCTTTAGCAACATCTGTCGCAGCATTTCTCTCACTATAATCATTAAAATCAACGTAGAATTTAGGAAGATTAATAATTCCGAATTTATCTTGATCTCTTATAATAGTGGCAGATTTAGCATAAGATTCCTCAAGTTCCACCACATCTCTAGTTAGTGAAACTACATCTAAAGAACCATCTACTTTTCTAACAGTTAAATCTACAATAGTACCTTGTGCGCCTTTTATTAATTTTATAGCATCGTCTAAACGCATACCTACAATATTAATAGGCTCTTGACCGTTTTGACCAACCTTAATAATTTCATCACCAACTTCTAATCTTTGATCCCTCCAAACAGGACCACCAGAAATAATCTCTACAATTTTCGCTCCTTCAGACTTCTTCTGAAGTCTTGCTCCAATACCTTCAAATTTACCTGACATACTGGTGTCAAATTTTTCTTTTTCTTCTGGTGCAAAATAGTAGGTGTGTGGGTCAAATTCATCTACAATAGTATTAATATATTGTACGAACCAATCTTTACGTTCTAAATCATTAACAAAATCAAAAAACTCATCTAATGTAGTTTCTGTGGATTTTCTAGATTCTATTTCAGCTTCTTTTGGAGTATGTGCCGCATGATCATGCTCATCGGTAACTTCTAAATCCTTATTGTCCATATGAACAATTTTAGAATCATAATTGCCTAAAGTTGCATACTTCAATTGCTTTCTCCATCGTTCTTTCAACTCATCTCTATTGGCAGCAAAAGGTTCTTCATCATATTTGATACTGATACTTTCGTTTTCAGAATAATCAAAAGGCGTTGCTAATACTTCCTTATATATTTCCTTCGCATCACCCATACGTTGCATCAATCTTTCGTACACAACATTAAAGAATGTGATATCCGTATTTTTAATTTCATCATCAATTTGATATTTATATTTTTCAAATTCAGCAATATCAGATGCTACGAAATATCTTTTTGTTGGGTCAATTACATCAATAAAATCTTCGAATACATTTACCGAAAATTCATCATTGAGTGCTTTTGGCTCATAATGTCCTTTTTCTAAAACATAAGTTATCAGATCTAATAACAATTTGTCTTTGTCATCGTTTTCAAAAGTCTTATTAGTAAAACTGCACGAAGCAACGGCCACGAGCATTAAAAGCAGTACATAAGCTAAATTTCTCTTCATAAAATTATCTTTTACCTTCTTCTTCAATATCTCTCAATTTAGGGATTCTTTGTAGCGATAAAGCTACATAAATGTCTAAGATAAAGAAAAAACCATGCCAATAATGGAGCTAGGAATTAATTTTTTGTTAAACGGCGTTTCGGCCATATCACTTATAAAAACGTATTTTTACTGTAGAAAGTATATGTCATGGGAAAACCATTAATCTTAGTTACCAATGATGACGGAATTACGGCCCCAGGTCTACGCATGCTAGTTTCAATTATGAAAACAATTGGCGAAGTTGTAGTTGTTGCTCCCGACAGTCCGCAATCTGGCATGGGTCATGCCATAACTTTAGATAGCACGCTTTACTCAAAAAAACTAACCATCGATTTAGACAGTGAAGGTATTGATGAGTATAGCTGCAGTGGTACGCCCGCTGACTGTGTTAAATTAGCCTTACAAGAACTACTGCCAAAAAAACCAGACATCTGCGTAAGCGGCATAAATCACGGTTCTAATTCTTCCATAAATGTAATATACTCCGGTACCATGAGTGCGGCGATAGAAGCTGGCATTGAAGGTATACCCGCCATTGGTTTTTCACTTTGTGACTATACATGGGAAGCAGATTTTTCACAAGCACAAGATTTTATTTTCACTATTGTCACCGAAGCTTTAAAAAACGGTATTCCTAAAGGCACTGTATTAAACGTTAACATTCCGAAGCTTAAAAAGAAAAAAATAAAGGGTATTAAAATTTGCAGACAAGCTAAAGCAAATTGGAAAGAAAAATTTGATAAGCGCACCAACCCAATGGGCAAAGATTATTACTGGTTAACAGGTGAATTTGAATTGTTAGACAAAGGTGAAGATACCGACGAATGGGCATTGGCAAATGGCTTCATCTCTGTTGTTCCTACACATTTCGATTTAACAGCCCATCATGTTATTTCAGAATTAAATACTTGGAATCTATAATACTTAACTTTAATTTTTAAGTTCGAAATTTATACATGAACACGAAAAAGGAAATTCTAATAGGACTCGTAGTTGGCATAATAGCCAACGCCATAGGCACATTGCTTTATATTCTCATATTTTCAGATTTAAGTATCTCAGAAACTTACAAAGCCGCAGTTGCACAAGAACATGTTGGCAGCCTTTTAGCTTTAGGAGCCGTTTTAAACCTAATCGCATTCTTCGGGTTTTTACGATTAAAAAGAGATAATAGGGCAAAAGGTGTATTATTGGCAACTATAATCACTGCTTTTATAATTCTTTATTACAAAGTCTTTTAAATGAAGTATTACATCATTGCTGGGGAAGCGTCGGGTGACTTACATGGGGCTAATTTAATAAAAGCATTAAAAGACAAAGATAAGAATGCTGATGTTCGATGTTGGGGCGGCGACCTAATGCAGCAAGCTGGCGGTAGTCTGGTTAAACACTATAAAGAATTGGCCTTTATGGGCTTTTTAGAAGTGATTTTAAACCTGAACGCTATATTTAAGAATATAAAATT
>CAXBIJ010000251.1:0-5609 GCA_963975675.1 uncultured Maribacter sp.
CAACTAGAAATATTAGATTCAAATAAGAAATCTATTGTAGCCATTGTTAGTGATTCTACCTTATTAAAATCTACCTCAGAAGAAGTAGAGGACATGAACTTAAGCATGACTTTTACATATGCTGACACCAAACTTGAAAGTAAAAAAGGATTAAATCGTTTTGCATGGGATTTAAGACAAAAAGGATCTTGGAGCGATAAGAAATCAAGGTCATTCAAAAACGGACCTATGGTATTACCTGGTTTTTATACGGTTAGATTAACAGCAGGTAAGGAAACTTTAGAACAAACATTTGAAGTGCTAGTAGATCCTAGGCTCGAAAAAGAAGGCGTTAATGCGGTTATACTTCAAGAGCAGCTTGCTTTTGAAAATAAGGTTATTCAGTTATTATCCGATGCCCGTAAATTTCAAGCCGATGTTGAAGCGGAAATAAAAAAGAGTACGATTTCTGAAAAGAAAGCTACGTTAGAAAACGTATTGAAAGAGCTGAAAAATGAAGAAGGTGCTTATCCTCAGCAAATGCTTGTAGCTCAGATATCTTATTTATCATATATTGTTGGTGGCGTTGATAAAACACCTGGGAATGAGGAAAAAGAAAGATACAAGGAATTGTCAACTATGCTTAGTAGGTTAAAATCTGATTCATCCCTTTAAATGAGAAAATTCATCACTATGAAATGGAGTCAATTTACAAGCTTATTAAGTTTAATGACAATTGTTTTTACAATACTAATATCTTGTGGAACAAGTAAAAAACCAACCAACAAAGCGCTTGAAAAATCAAAAACTCCAGAATGGGTTTCAATATTTAATGGTACAGATTTAACTGGTTGGACTGTAAAAATACCTGGTTACCCTTTAGGAGAAAACTTCGGTAATACTTTACGTGTTGAAGATGGTCTTTTGAAAATACGATATGATGCCTACGGTCCTGAATTTAACGATCGTTTTGGCACTGTATATTTTGATACTTACTTAACCAATTATCGACTTAAGGTAGAATATCGTTTTGTTGGGAAAACTGCTCCTGGTGCACCAAATTGGGGTTATCGTGATAGTGGTATACAATTTCATGGCCAACCACCTGCTACTCAAAAGTTGGACCAGGCTTTCCCTGTATGTTTAGAATATAATTTTCATGGTGGAAACGGGACTGATGAACGCCCCTTAGGAGCCGCTTGTACTAATGAAATGTTTATAGAACATAATGGAGTACAGAATAAAACCACCTGTATTGCTGCGGATGTCTCTAAAACATTTCATGGCAATCAATGGGTTACCGCTGAGATTGATATTAAAGATGGTGTTATTACACACTATGTTAATGGAGAAGAAATTTTAAGATATTCTAATCCAACTTATAACACCGAAAACGCTACTGCCAAGATGTTAATGACCAATGAGGATACAAAAGTAAAAGGTGGCTTTATCTCTTTACAGTCGAACAGCCACCCTATTGATTTTCAAACTATTGAACTTATGGAATATTAATTCGATATGTACTAAATATAGTAATTACAGTGTTACCTTTTCTCCGGTTTTTGCCGCTAAAAAAATGGCATCAATGATTTTCATATCCTTTACACCTTCTTCACCATCAACTGGAACAATTGGTTGCACACCATCAAAAATAATTGCTGCCATACCATCCATTTGTAATGTTTGATGTGTAACGTGTGGTTGGGTCAATGGACCCTTATGAGTTCTTCCTTCAATTGGTCCGTATCCTGTAGACGGCTGCATTTCTACAAATCCTTTAGAACCAGTCATATAAAATCGGTCTAAATTGTTCATACTATAGGTAGAAAGGCAATTGGCAACTGCGCCACTTGGGAACCCCATTTGAAATTGTATTGTTTCGTCGATACCTTCCTTGAATTTTACTGGATCTGTCTTAGTTTCTTGTGCTGTTACCCAAGCTGGTTCTTCACCCAGCATATATCGTGCGCCGTTAATAGAATAAATACCAATATCCATCATAGCACCACCCCCTGAAAGTTTTTTATTTAAACGCCATTGTGTTGGGTCGCCTATGGTAAAACCCGATTGACCTTGAAAGAATTTTGGTTGCCCAAATACCCCATCTTTTCGCATTTGAATAACGGCAACTGTTTTAGGCTCAAAATGCATTCTATAACCAATCAACAATTTTACATTAGCGGCTTTACAAGCGTCTACCATTTCTTGACCTTCTTGTGCATTTATACCCATAGGTTTTTCACAAATGACATGCTTACCTGCTTTGGCTACACGAATAGCTTGTTGCTTGTGCAATCCGTTAGGAGTTATTACATAAACCGCGTCAATATCAGTATTATCTTTTATAGCATCGAAATTTTCATAATTATAGCAATTTTCTTTAGGAATATTATAAGTAGACTTCCACTTTTCAATTTTAGAAGGAGTACCACTAATTACACCAACCAATTTAGCACGTTTACAAGATTGCATAGCTTCTGCTACTCGCGTACCGTAACTACCTAATCCCATTATTGCGACTTTTAGAACAGGACCGTCGTATGGTTCAGTAGTTGCTGCAAATAGACTTGCAGGACTATACAAAAGAGGTATAGCAACCGAAGTTACCGTTAATGTTTCCAAAAATTTTCTTCTCGAAGTCATAGGATTATATATTTGGTTGGTTTTTCCGAACCTAAATATAAGTAATCTTAGTTTGCAATATGCATTCGAACCTAAGTAAAGAAGATCGTGTTATTGTTTTTAAAGTAATTCGGTGTTCAGTTGAAAAAAACAATCTAAAGTGTTCAATATCAAGTACTTTAATTTTAGATGGTACTAGATGTATTTTTCCAATAGTTAAACTGCTTGTTTTATTTTTAATTTGGATGGAATAGTAAAATAAAAAGTAGTTCCTTCATTTAAAACACTTTCTACCCAAATTTCACCCCCATTTTTTTCTACCATTTCTTGACAAAGATAAAGTCCTAATCCTGTTCCTTTTTCATTATTAGTGCCATAGGTAGATTCGTAATTATTTTTCTTAAATAACCTATTTTGCACCTCTAAATTCATTCCAACTCCATTATCTGATACCGACAGCAGAAATTGTCCGTCTTTTTCTTTCCCAGAAATAGTTATACTACCATTAGTATTGGTGAATTTTATTGAATTGCTTAGTAGATTTCTTACTACAATATCAATATGTGCAGGATCACTGAAACTAACTTTGTCTTCACTTATTTCATTTATTATATCAATAGATTTTTTAATTGCCAAAGGTTGTAATAAACGAACGTTCTTTCGAACCAACCTATGAATATTGATATTCTTCGGCTCATGTGAAGTACCGCTAATTTGAGTTTTCCCCCACACTAATAAATTATCAAGCATTTCTGCAATCGAACTTAAGTCTTGCAGAGCTACTGGTAAAAATTTGTCTGATTCTTCTTTTGACATATTGCCAATTGCATACAGCTGCATTATTTCAAGAAAGGAGTGAATAGGACCTCTTAAATCATGTGCAATAAGTGAGAATAATTTATCTTTTGTTGAATTGCTTTCCTTTAATTCCAATTCTCTTTGTAATAAAACTTGTTGCTTATTTTGTAAAATTCCATTGAATCGTCCCTGAATTTTAAAGTTTCTATAAATTAAAATAAACATTATGATGAGCACTATCACTCCCCCTAAGGCAATATAAGTAAGGGCTTGCTGGCTTGCTAACTCTCTGTTTTTCTCAACAAGTATTTGTTCTTTCTGAGCTTCAAACTTTTGATTGCTGCGCAACATTGCCAAACCTTTCTTGAAGTTTTCTAAATCTGCCTCTTCATCAAGTTTTAAGTATATATCTTGATAATCTAAAGCAGTTTTATAATTTCCTTTTAATTTGTAAATTGTTGAAAGTGTTTTAGAAGACTTCATTAGTGCTTCTGGATAGTTGTAAGTTTTCGATTCTATATTAGCCTTTAATGCATAATGTTCTGCTGAATCAATCTGACCTAGCCCTACATATGCTTCAGCTAAACCATTATAAGTATTTAAGGAACCTGTAAAATAGTCTAAATCTTCACATAGTAAATTGCTTTCCATATACCATTCTAAGGCATTTGTATAATCCTTTATTTCAAGAGCAATTATTCCTTTAACCTCATAACAATAAGACAGCCAGTCCATTTCTCCCTCTTTGGTAAAAATTAGCATGGCTTTGTCTAATGCTTTGTTGGCTTCTTGAAAATTATGCAAGTAAGCATTTGCAAATGCCATATTACTTAAGGTTCTTGCTAATAAAACTTCATTTTGATTTTCGGAATGATATCTTATGGAATTCTTGTGAAAATTAAGGGCAGTTTCAAAGTCTTTAAGATTACTATACATAACCGCAATGTTATCGTTTAGAATTGACAACATTTTATTATCGTTATTTTTTTCACTCAATTCAATGCCTTCCAAATAATATTTTAGCGCATTATCTACATCACCGTCGATTGAAAGGGTTGTTCCATAATTATTAAGAATAATTATTTTAAGCTGATCATAATTATACTTAGTTGAAAACTCTAATGCTTTATCGTAAGCTTTTTTATACTCTTCTTTATTAGACATCTGAGAATAATAATCGCCTAATCGTAGATATCCATATCCTTGCCCTTTCTTATAATTTGATTTTAAGCTTAAAGCTAATCCTTCGTTTGCTAATAGAAGGGTACTATCTATATTGATATGTATTTGTTCTTTGGCCAATTCAAATAACAAATCAATGTAAGCAGGGTTTTCAGGATTAAAATCTGACTTTGATTTTAGTTCTTCTATTTTTGTTTTTAAATTTTTTACTGTTTGTCCATTAATATTTGACAAGACAACAAAATTAAGAGTAAATACTAACAGGTATATTTGAAAACTACCTTTAGAAAATTTATACTTCATATCACCGGGGGAATTTCGATACAAATATATTACCTACTTAAGACCTTTTCTCATTTATGTTGTGAAATACACTATTTTGTATGTAATTTCTTACAAAATCAAATTTAGAAACTTATTTGTTATTAAAATAAGGTTCAAATATGTATTTTAATTAAACTGAAATTGCATAAGAATACTATATATGAAGTAGGGAAATTTCATTTAATTCTAAAATCTTTTTATGCATATACTTTCGTTAAGAAGATGAAATTAATTGACTTTTTAGAAAGGTTTTCATATCAAAATTCAATTCATATTGATTAGCCAATGGCTCTTTACTAATTGGTGCTTGTAGCATATAAGGATAAGGTCCAAACTCTGGCGTTATTGTAAATGTGTCCAATGTTTTATGCTCATTTATTATACGCTGCCACCAAACCAAATATTGATGTAAGTAACTTTTCCATTCTGGTGCAAACGGATTGTTTACCTGTGGTGCTTGTTCGAAACCAACTCGAGCATGTATATGTTTAATATGTGGTATTATTTTTTCTAGTATTTGTTCTTGATCTTGCAACATGCTTTCAGAAACCACACACCAATGAGATAGATCACCCACCAATTTTAATTCTGGATATTTATCAAGGTAAGATAGGGTAGTGGCTGAATGAAAGGTAAATCGACCTCTATGAATTTCGTGATAAATGGGGATGTTGTGTGTTACAGAAAAGTTTTCTATAGCATCT
>CAXBIJ010000252.1:0-5591 GCA_963975675.1 uncultured Maribacter sp.
CGTTACAAAATGCAATTAACCAAAATCATTTAGCACAAGCACTACTTTTCTGCGGACCAAGAGGTGTAGGAAAAACTACTTGTGCCCGTATTTTAGCAAAACAGATAAATTCTGATGGTACCGAACAGGAAGATGAAGATTTTGCATTCAACATTTTTGAACTTGATGCCGCATCAAACAACTCTGTTGACGACATACGAAATCTTATAGATCAAGTACGAATACCACCGCAAGTAGGCAAATACAAAGTTTATATTATAGATGAGGTGCATATGCTTTCTCAATCTGCTTTTAATGCTTTTCTTAAAACATTAGAAGAACCACCTAAACATGCTATTTTCATTCTTGCAACAACAGAAAAACATAAGATAATACCCACCATACTTTCTAGATGTCAAATATTTGATTTCAAGAGAATTACAGTAAAAGATGCTGCTGAATATTTAAAATATATTGCAGAAAGCCAAGGTGTTAACGCTGAAGAAGATGCGCTACACATTATAGCGCAAAAGGCTGATGGAGCAATGCGAGATGCTTTATCTATTTTCGATAGAGTAGTTAGTTTTTCTGGGACTGAACTTACACGAAAAGCAGTTACCGAAAATCTTAATGTTTTAGATTATGACACGTATTTTGAAGCTACAGATTTAATACTGGAACATAACATTCCAAATTTACTTCTTCTTTTTAATAAGACTTTATCACTGGGGTTTGACGGACACCATTTCATATCGGGACTAGCGACTCATTTTAGGGATTTAATGGTATGCCAGCATCCTGATACGATAACCTTATTAGAAGTAGGTGAAGCGGCTCAACAGCTTTACAGAGATCAAAGCAAAAAAACCTCTACCTCTTTTTTATTAAGTGCTCTAGATATTGCTAATGATTGTGATTTAAAATATAAGACAAGTAAAAATCAACGCCTATTGGTTGAACTAACTCTTATGAAACTTGCCTCTATCAATTTTGATGGAGAAAAAAAAAATCCTGAATCAGTAGCACTTCATAATAAAACAATAGATTTTATTGCTCCTTCTGCTTTTTACAAGCAGTTACCGAAACCTCCACAAAAAGAATCGGTAGCAGAAACAACTATTCAGACCCCTAAACCTATTGAGAAAACGAGTACAGAAATTTCTTTACCTGGTTCTACCCCTGTCGCTGTACCTTCAGTAAATAAAATTGAACATAAAGAAACTCCTTTGGTTGAAGAAAAACCAAAAGAAATTACAGAAGAACCTGCGCAGAATAAAATTAAAATCAATTTACCCCATAAACGTGTTTCTGGATTATCTATTTCTAGTCTTAATGCGAAAAAACAGCATGAGTTAAATAAAATCGAAGTTGTTATTGACGAAGACAACTTACCGAAAGATTCTTTTACTGAAGAAGAATTGCATAAGTATTGGGACGAATTTGTTGAAAGTATAGATCAAAAAGGCCAAAAAATTCTAGCTTCGAATTTAAATACTGACATTCCTAAATTAAAAGAAGATTTTAAAATTCATATTGAGCTTCCTAATGGAACTATGAAAAAGGAAATTGAGCGTGAACAGTTTGAGCTAATGGAGTATTTACGAGCTAAATTGAACAACCATTTTATTCAATTAATCATTAGCGTAAATGAAGCAACAGCCAAAAAATTTGCTTTTACCCCCGAAGAAAAATATGAAAAACTTAGGGAGAAAAATCCAGTAATCGATTTACTTAGAACAGAATTCGATTTAGACTTATAACTTTCTTTTTATACGAAAACTAAATACGAGCATCACTATTGAAATTATCAAAAGACCGAATGCCTCTCTACCCAACTCAACAGTAGTTATATCACCATCATTTAAATCAAATCCTTGAAAATCGGAAGGATATAGATATAAAAAATCAGCAAACGCTAGTAAGCCTATAACTAGCGGTATTACATAGTTAATTTTATTTAGAGCAAAACCCAATGAAATCAAAGCCGCTATGGCATAAATAATAATCCACACTAAAGCATCTGGATCATTATATTGTAAAATTGCACTTATTGTAAATAAAAGTGCAAATAGGTAACCCAATATCTTAAATAATAGATTCATTTGAAATTAGTTTAACAGGTGATCTTCAATAAGATCACGCACTTGTATTGCTTTAATTACATTCTCCTTTACACTCTGTTCTCTATTACTTATAAAAACAGGATAATCATCTTTATCCTCTGTCAAACGACCATGCGAACCTTTAATTAAAGTGGCATCAATAGGAATAATATTCATTACCGTTCTAAAGCCAAGTTTCTTTTTCAATAGCTTACCGACCACTTTAGCCATTACAAATTTATCTTTTGGGTCTGTCAACATCTCAACTGGATCATATCCCGGTTTCTTATGAATATCAACCATTCTAGCATAATCTGGCGCTTTGGCATCGTCTAACCAAAAATAATACGTGAACCACGAATCTTTATCGGCCACCACTACAATATCTCCACATCGCTCATGATCAATATGATACTTTTTCAAGTCTTCCCCAAACAGCACCTTTTCAACACCTTCAACTGACTGAAGCAACTTTACCAATTTTTCTATAGAACTAGGATTTTTGCAGTATATGTGTGCAATTTGATGGTCAGCTACGGCAAAAGCATCACTTTCGCCAGCATCTAAAAGTTCTAAACCACGCTCTTCTCGTATAGCGATATACCCTTCTTTTCTTAATATTCTGTTTAAATGAATAGGCCTATTTACATTTGTAATTCCGTATTCAGAAAGCAGTATTACCCTAGCATCTAAAGTTTCATAATGGTTTACCAAATTTTTTACAACTTCATCTATTTCCAATAAGTCTTTAGAAATAATACTAAAGTCAAGACCAAATCGCTGTAGATTATAATCTAAATGTGGTAAGTAAATAAGTGTAAGATCAGGGTTGTGTTTCTCATCAGTTAAAAGTGCCGCATCTGCAATCCATTTTGAAGAATTTATAGTTGTTTTAGGACCCCAAAATTCAAATAATGGAAAAGTACCTAAAGCATCTTGCAATTCATCTCGTAACTTGGCCGGATATGAATAGACATCTGGAATTTTTCTTCCATCAGCCAAATAATTCGGCCTTGGGGTAATGCTGTAATCGACATTAGAATACATATTATACCACCAAAAATGATTCGCACATGTAAAATTCGGATGTTTCTCTTTTAAATCATCCCAAAGTTTTGGTTGTTGCACCAATTTATTAGACTGGCGCCAAAATTTTACCTCACATTCATCCTTAAAATACCAACCATTACCTACTATACCATGCTCTGAGGGCCATTTACCCGTAACATAAGTAGATTGAACAGCACATGTGACCGCAGGTAGAATAGGTTCTATATATGATGTTTCACCTTTCTCTAAAAAAGACTTAATAAATGGAGTATGTTCTCCTATTAAACGTTTGGTCAACCCTACTACATTAATAACAACTGTCTTTTTCATTTTACAAGCGTGATTTTAACCATTCGATTTCGCGGATAATAGATATAGACAAATCTTGTTTTAAATCTGTCGGTAGCACATCCCACGTATATGTTTCAATCTCCAAATGTTCAGAAACAGGATTTGATTTTATATACTCAATCGTTTTTAAAATATGGTCTTGGGTAGAAAACAAATTTCCATACTTTTCTAAAAAAATAGGTACATGATAATGAGCACGAAGTTCTTGATGAGTCCCCTTGTTATTTAAAACTAATGGAAGATCACTATACGTTTTAACGACACTGTCTATCTTTTCAGTAACCTGATGCAGATAGGTGGGTTCATTAAATTGAGACAGCTCATCCCATATTAGTTCATCATTTGTACCATTGAATATAATTTTCAATGCCGCACTAACTTGAATTTTTCCTACTCGAATATTTTGCTCTTTAAACTTTGTAAATGTCCCAATTGGTTCTTCGTAGGCCAGTGAAAAATGGCAAATATCATAACACACTGTTATATATTTTTTAACGAGCGCTTCAGCCTCTAATGGACTTAAACCTAACTTTCGCTCAAAAAATTCAATCCCAAATGGCACTAAATATTTTGAATAAAAATGTAAAACTTCATCACTATTCTCCAATAATCCATCTGGTTCCGGTTCTATATCCAAATGCATATATTTTCCAGTAGTATTTTCTAATTCGAACAATTGATGAGCAACTTGAAGCATATTCTTTGCTCCTACTTCAAATGCTTTTTCAGTTTCCTCTTCACTTTTATGCCAATATTTATAGGTAATAGGAGAGGTTGAAATACCACCATTTAATCCTTCTGGCAACAATTCTGAAAGTTGCTGAAATAAACGTTTCGTATATATTAGCCTATCATTAGTAGTCCAATCTGGCGCATGCACCATGTCTTTAACTCGTTCATCATGAAAATTTCCATAAGGAAATCCGTTCATAGTAAACACATAAAGATTATTATCTGCCAACCAGCTTTTAAAATCGGACATGTTAGAGCCGTGTTCTAATTCTTCGCTAGCCTTATTTGATAAACGCAGACCGAGACCAAAAGCCTGGTTCGATGAAACCTCTTTTTTTATACCCGGAACGTGTTTTTGAATACTTTCGAATGTACTTTTCCAATCTTGACCAGGATGAATATTTGTACAATACGTTAGGTGTAGTTTTTCTTGAAGCTGCATGGTTTTAGTTTAATGCGAATTGATGATTCAACTTTGCAATAGCATCCTTCATAACCTTCAAATCAATCGTATGTACGTCATGTTTGATTCCTAGACCAGAAATAAGGGTAATTGTCAATTGGCCACCCAAATGCTCTCTAAACTCCTCTATCCCATTTAATAAGGATTCAATTTCATTAGTCGTGCTCACTGGTAGTGAAAGATCAAAACCAATTTCAACCATAACATCTAATATATGTTGTAAATCGCCTTCAGTAATTAAACCAATTAATTGAGCATAGGTTACATCAAGAGCAATACCTTTTGCTACCGCTTCACCATGTCGTAATTCATAATTAGTCATGAATTCTAATTTATGGGCCGCCCAATGACCAAAGTCTAAAGGTCTAGATGAACCTGACTCGAAAGGGTCACCACCTTGAGCAATATGTTGCATATGCATTTCAGCACACTTATAAATCACATATTGCATTGACTCAATATCCCGTTTCTTTAAGGCACTAGCATGATTAGCGATGTATTGAAAAAACTCTTCGTCTTTTATCAAAGCTACTTTAATCGCTTCTGAAATACCAGAAATCCAATCGCGTTGCTCTAAAGTTTCTAAGAAATTACTATCATTAATTATCGCATATGGCGGAGCGAATGTTCCTAAAAAGTTCTTTTTCTTAAATGCATTTACACTATTCTTTACCCCTACAGCCGAATCATTTTGCGATAAAACCGTTGTTGGAATTCGTATTAGCTTAACACCTCTATGTGCAATAGCGGCAGCATAACCTACCATATCTATTACTGCGCCGCCACCAATAACAACTACAAATGAATGTCTACATATTTTATTTTCATTAACGGCTTTTAAAACCGATTCAATAGCCGAATCACTATTTTTAACTTGCTCACCGCCATCAAGTATTATTGTATCTGTATACTTT
>CAXBIJ010000253.1:0-5577 GCA_963975675.1 uncultured Maribacter sp.
CCAAATTGATAAACTACACCCGCTGCATGTTGAATATGGTTAGTGGCTCCATCACCTTTATTCATCGACCATTTTCCAGAAGAATTAAAATCAAGTCCCCATCTATCTGAAAACCATGTTCTAAATCCGACTACAGCGTTATACGTACCTCTACCCAAATTATTAGCATCTGTGTAACCAGCTCCTATTCCAATATATGGATCAAACCATCCTGTTTGGCCGATAATTTGATTTAAGTCGTATGTCAAACGAGCATCAAGACCATAATAATTTATATCCTCAAGGATTAAGATAGCGTCAATTATATTCCCAGACTTATATTTATTATAAGTACCAATAGCTTCTATTCCCAAGCCATTTTTAAAATATCTACCGATGCTTACCCTAGAAGGAAATGGTACTATATTCCATTCTTGCCCTACGTTGAATATATCATCAAAAACGTTCCCTGAATCATCAACAGCGTTGAAACCAACACCGACAATCCATGAACTTTGAACAATACTATCCTTCGCAGTGATTTGAAGTTCATCTTGAGAAAAAGTTAAATTAGCAGCTAATAATAGTATCGAAAAACCAAAAACTTTAATAGTTTTCATAATATAAAATTTGGGTTATTAAATGTAAAATTAAGTGTAGTTCTGGTAGTGGACAAATAAGTACTATATAAAGCAATTAAAATCGATTGATAGTTGAATGTAAATTAATCATCGACTAATTACTGTTGAATCTTTAGAGATTTAGCACTAAATCTTAATTTAAAAATACTGAATGGACTGGCTATCAAGTTGTTTTGTTTCTCAGTCTTAGATTTGAGCTTATATACTATTAAGCTATCAGCACTCTCATTAATTTCTAAATCTACAAAATTAGATGTTTTGCTATCTCCACACCAAACTAATAACATATTTTGAGTGAAATCGACTACAGGAGCAATCAAACCTGGCTTTCTTGTCCTATTAACTTTTCCGTAAAAAATATTCAAATCCTCTTGATTTCTAATTAAAAAATAATTTTCTTCTTCAAAACCACTGTAATTTTCATTCAAGATGTTCTGCATACTTATTTCATTTGAATGCTGTAAATCATTTGTAACTGAACTTTTGCAAGCATTCAAATGGAATATCAAAATAAGAACAAAAAAAATGAAGTATTTATACATTTTTAAAACGACCTTTAAATGCCCTTTCATAAACTGCTTCATAAAGTGGAAGTACTTTCTGAATATCAAATTTATGAGCTTCTTTTAGAGCGTTTAGTTTAAACCTTTCTAATACTTCATCATCTTTCAAAATGGTTATTGCCTTAGCCGCCATATCTTGAATATCACCAACATTGCTAAGAAAACCACTTACCCCTTCTTTATTTACCTCAGGAATACCACCGGCATTACTAGATATTACAGGTACTTTATTTATCATAGCTTCCAAAGCAGCAAGACCAAAACTCTCTGTTTCCGACGGTAAAAGAAATAAATCTGAAAAACACAGGATTTTATCGATTTCGTTACTGTTACCCAAAAAGATTACTTTATCAGCAATACCCAATTCTTCGCAAAGTCTTTCAGCCCCTTCTTTTTCGGGACCCTCACCCACCATAATAAGTTTTGAGGGTATTTCAAGTAGTATTTTACTAAATACCTTGATAACATCTGGAATTCGTTTAACCTTTCTAAAATTACTGATATGCGTAACTATTCGTTCCTCTTCAGTAGCCATGTTTGAACGTTGGCAATCAGTAAAGGATGTGCTATATTTTTTGGCATCTATAAAATTTGGAATAACTACTATTTCACCTTTAATATCAAAAATATCCAAAGTTCCCTTTTTCAAGCTCTCAGATACAGAGGTAACCACGTCAGATTGATTTATACTGAAAGTTACCGCAGGTTTATAAAAAGGATGCTTACCTACTAGGGTTATATCGGTACCATGAAGTGTAGTAATCATAGGAACAAAAATTCCTTCTTCCTCTAGCATTTTCTTAGCCATATAACCTGCATACGCATGTGGAATAGCATAATGCACATGTAATAAGTCTATCTTATGAAGCTTTATGGTATCTACCAATTTACTGGATAATGCCAGCTCGTAAGGTTGATAATGAAAGAGTGGGTATTCTGGTACGTGAACTTCGTGAAAGAATATTTTATTACTTAACAATTCTAAACGCACCGGTTGTTTGTAGGTGATAAAATGAATCTCATGACCTCTATTGGCCAATGCAATTCCTAATTCTGTCGCTACAACACCACTACCACCAAAAGTAGGGTAACATACTATTGCTATTTTCATTACTACAAAACTAACTTTTTAATTTAGAATTGAGTCGTAAATGACTTGTTGAATTCTAGTTCTTAACCCAGATTTAACTAATAATGTATTAGATGCAGATGGATATGTTCTATTGGATAAAAACACATAAACAATTTCTTCTTCAGGGTCTGCCCAAGTATAGGTACCTGTAAAACCACTATGACCGAAACTTTTTCTAGAAACGCAACCACAGGTTGGTCCGCTATGTTCTAATTGTGGTTTATCAAAACCAACCCCCCTGCGCACATTCTTATCGCAGAAATAACACGTATTAAATTTCTTAACTGTTCTAGAATCAAAAAACTTGGTGCCGCCATAATATCCATTCTGAATATACATTTGCATAATCTTCGCTATATCATTTGAATTGCTGAAAAGCCCGGCATGCCCTCCTACCCCTGCTTGCATTGCTGCTCCCATATCATGAACATAACCTTGAACAGTACCATATCTATAATAATCATCTTCCTCAGAAGGTACAATCATATTTTTTTCAAACTTATCTAAAGGATTGTATGAGGTATGGTTTGCTCCTAGACGACTATATAGAAAATTATTAGTTAAATAATCTAAAGGTTGCTTATAATTTTCTTCAATGACTTTTTTCATCACATAGTAAGGTACATCGCTATAGCGGTACCTATTAGACTTTAAATCTTGTCTTCCAATTCTATTATAAATCGAATCATGGTAGGCATCTGCCAAATATAGGTTTTCGTAAACTTTGGTTGAAAAACCTGGCAATAGTGAATTTCGATAAAACTCCCCTGATGGCTTTCTATTTTCGTCTAATGTATTAATGTAAAAAGGTATCCATGCAGGCAAGCGACCATAATGAGATAACGCTTTTAGGACAGTTACATGCTTAATCTCCGTATTAGAGTAATTAGGTACCAAGTCTTCAAAAGTATCGTTTAATGCTATTTTGCCCTCTTCCTCCATTTTCATTACCATGGGTAATGTTGCTAGAATCTTAGTCAATGAGGCCAAATCATAGATATAATCATTGGTAATCTTATCCTTCGAATCATATGTTGGCTTCCCAAAACCTTTTTGGTAAATCACTTTACCTTTTCTAGCTACTAAAATTTGCGCTCCAGGAAACATTAAACTATCTAATCCATCATTAACCATACGGTCAATTTCTCCTAACCCTTCGGTGCTTAACCCTACACGTTCTGGGATACTATACCCTAACCTACTTAAAGATTGGGTTCTTACTCCTGAATTTACAGGAAATTCTTTATTAGCACTTACAGGTAATCTCCCTGAAGCACTTAAAGCTCCAAAAAGCACTTCAGCTGTTTTTTCCTGAGCAATATCACTGTTTTGATATGCCATAACAACAGCATCGATACTTTGAAATGATTGAATATCTAATAATGCATATGGTTTGGCAAACACACAAAGAATAAGATTAGATGTTCTTTCATTTGCTACCTCATCTAACCAATTCAATTCAGTACTAGAAAATTTATATGATTTCCATGGGCTATCATTGCTCTTATGTAGACCTACAATAATAAGATTAAACTCCTTCAAATTCACTTTTAAAGTGTTGATATCACTTGCTTCTACTACTGTTACTTCAGCATAATTCTTAAGTCCATTAACAAAGGCATCATTAGAAGAATCTCCAAACTTTACGTAAGCAATTTTCTTGTTATCTAAATTTTTAATTGCAATTAAATCTAATTTATTCTTTAAAACTGTTATTGCATTTTCCATAGCTTCTTCATATACAACATCATCTTCTAGACTATTTAAATCATCGTATAAACCATTTAAAACTATTGGCTTATAATTATTTAAACCTGCTTTATATTTTGCTAAAAGAATTTTTTTAACGGAATATGCTAAGCGCTCTTCGGTCAATCTACCTTTTTCATAAGCTTTAGTTAACTTCAATTTAGCACTTACTACATTCTCTGGCATTAAAAGCATATCATTACCAGCCATAAATGCTGCCAATTCTACACTGCCTTCGCTTCCTGTGGTCGACACACCTTTCATATTAAGGGCATCCGTAAAAATCAATCCTTTATAACCAAGGTCTTCTTTAAGAAGTCCTGAAATTATTTGTTCAGAGATAGAAGATGGTAATCCTTTTCTAATTTCAAGAGCAGGCACTTCCAAATGGGCTACCATTATACTGCTTAACCCAGATGCAATCAGTTTTTTAAAAGGATATAATTCTAAACTATCAAGACGTTTTTTAGAAAAAGGAATTACTGGTAAATCGTGATGTGAATCTACTTCAGTATCCCCATGTCCTGGAAAGTGTTTACCATTTGCTAAAACGCCTGCACGCTCCATACCCTTAACAAAGGCTATAGCCTTTTCAACAACGTTATCTCTATCCTCACCAAAAGAACGATTGCCTATTATTGGATTATTTGGATTTGTATTAATATCTAAATCTGGAGCAAAATTGATATGTACTCCCAGTCTTTTTGCATGTTTACCGATTTGATAACCCACCTTTTCAACTACAGCGCTATCTTGAATAGCGCCCAAAGTCATATTCCACGGAAATGCATATGTAGAATCTAACCTCATGGATAGACCCCATTCCGCATCCATACCTATTAGTAAAGGAACTTTTGATGCCTTTTGATAATCATTAGTAAGCAAGGCTTGCCTAATAGGCCCTCCTTTAGAAAATATAACGCCTCCTAAATTCTCTTTAATAATCAAATTTTTAATTTGATCTGTTGCTTGTTTATTTTGATTTGATGCGACGCTCACCATGAATAATTGACCCAACTTTTCATTTAAGGTCATTTTTTTATATTGGCTATCGACCCAAGTCTTTTGAGCTATGCTGTCCTTAGTAACTAAAGGGTTTTGAGCAAGAAGACTTGAACAACAAAATAAACCACAAAAAAATATTAAAATAAGGCGCATAAAAATGTATGTACTGAGATAACTATTATGGTATGAAATTATTGCATTTCATCGATAAAACCCAATAATAATGATAGTTAAGAAGAAATCGTTTTATAAAAAACGAGCATGCCAACTTTCAGAGGCTGGTACTTCCCAATGTTCAAGATACTCGCCTTTATTGGTTACCAAATTATTGAACACAATTGTATTCTTTGAAACAGCTTTTTGCTTCGCCATTGCTTTAAAATCCAGTAAACTTTTATAAGCAACGAACTCCCCTTGTTTATAAGAAACATTCATTTTATCCAATAACAACACATCATATTTCTTTTCTAAAGCTTGAATAAAATGAACAGATGCATCAATTGAACAA
>CAXBIJ010000254.1:0-5565 GCA_963975675.1 uncultured Maribacter sp.
GTGGTTACAGGTGTTTCAATTATTCTATTTATTTCTCTTCCATTTTTATAAAAAATAAATGTTGGTACACGACGTATGTTAAGTCCCCATTCCTCACCTTGTGGGCTTTTCTTATAGAAATCTTTTCGTTTGTCAACTGCAACTATTTTGAGATTTTTCATAGGATAGTCTACAGATTCTAAAATTTTAATAAATCGCGGCACTTCCCGCATGCTATCACCGCACCACGTACCCATGAAGATAAGAATTTGGTGTTCAGATAGATTATCTTTAACCTGTTTTAAATTAATGGTTTCTGCAGTGTAAGATGCAAAGTTTGGTTGAAACCATTCTTGGTAAGAGTTAGACGAGAGTCCCTCAATATTAATCTCACCCACCAAGAAGGGCTGCTGGGTTACTATACTAATTTCTTGATGGATTTTTTGAGAGGAAATAATGGTTGAAGTAAAGAGAAAAAAGGTGAAAATAAATAATGATTTCATGATTTTCAGTTTTAAAATTAGACCTGAAAATTCTAGAAATTGTTAATTGAATCTTGATTTTTGGGGGTGGAAATAAGGACTAGTCCCCAGATGGATATTCAAAATCTACTGAAAACGTTGCTTTATTTCTTCCCTCGAATTAACGTTTAATTTTTTGTAAAGATTATTAATATGAGTTTTTACGGTACTTACACTTATAAACATACCAGAAGCAATTTCTTTGTTCGTTTTATTTTTAAGAATTTCTTGCGCAATATTTTGTTCTTGTTCTGTTAGCTTTTCTAAAGAATCATTCCGCATATTTTTAGCCAGTCTCTTTTGTCGAATAACCAAGAAAATATTTAGAAAAATTGACAATGCTAATAGAGAAGACACTAACCATTTCCAAATACTTTGCTCTGGTGATTTATTAATTACCAACTGTTGGTCAATAGCAATTTCTGATAAATACAATTCAGTAAATGGTGCGTTCGGGTATTTTGATGTCAGCCGTTCGCCTAAGTCCAAATAATAATCGGTGCTGGTAATATTTTTTTGATAGTAGCTGTATGTTTCATTACTCCTATCAGATAAAAAATTGAAGATGTAAAGTTCAACCAAAGGCTCATTTATACTTTTTCCAAAATTTTGAAAAGTAGAAAACCATTTTTTAGAGTTTAGTTTTCTATTAGCATCGCTTCTAAAATCATTGAAATCAAAAGCCATTTGCTCTTTCATCATATCAATTTCAAGCAAAACAGCAGACTGCTTGTTAGTGGATATGATTTCGCAAAGAGCCTCGTTGTCAAATGATGTTGGGAAAGTAATAGTATCGTTATTATTGGCAATGAATAAAATACTTTTACTGTTTTCGCAACTTCCGAAAAAGTGCTCTGAATTCGAAGCAGTCTCGGGGCAATCATCTAAATGAATTCGATAGAAACGATTTTCATCAATTAGGTTGTTGCCTTCAAAATTAAAATAACCTAAAGAATCAGTGGTTGTTTTCTTTAGTATTTGCTCCATAGATATGCGACCTAACTTCCTATAATCTTCAATAATGGATAGATAAATAGTCTTGTTAGTTACGTTATCTGCAATTTGACCTTTAAAACTATATTGAGAAAAACCCTTGGTGCTTAGAAGAATAAGTAAAATAAAAATTAGCTTTCTTGACATAGTATAGGTAATGAACCTCTAAAATAATTGATTTTGTAACAAAGCAATTAAATTTGCGACTTATTAGGTAAATCAATCAATCAAATTAATAATCAAATGAGTTTATTAAGAGTTTTGCTCGCTATTTTTTTTCCGCCTTTGGCAGTTTTAGGAAAAGGTTGTGGGTCTTTTCTAATTGTTCTACTTTTAACTTTTTGTGGCTGGGTACCTGGTGTCATAGCTGCATTGGTAATTTTGAACAATCCAAATTAGATCGATATTACATGAGATTTTTTAAAGTATTAACTACGATTTTTATAGCAACTCTTTTTGTTGCTTGTAATTTTACAGAGGAAATTTACTTTAACGAAGATGGTACTGGTAAAATGAGTATCAGTTTTGACGGAGGTGAAATGATGCAGATGCTACCTTCGACAGATTCTACCCAGTTAGACAAGGCGATAGACTCTACACTTGTTTTTAAAGATTTGTTGCTTAATAAGAAAGATAGTATTTCTCAGTTGTCTGCTGAAGAACAAGCCAAATTAAAACGATTAGAGCCGTTTAGCCTTCATATGAAAGTGGAGCCAGAGAACGGTATTATGAATTTTGATATGTATACTGATTTTAAAGATGTATCAGAAGTAAATGATGCATTCAATGCATTTCAAAATGCCAGTTCAGTTGGCCCAATTGCTGGCGGCCAATCAATGCCAGAAAATGCAACTGAGGAGACTACAGAAGTGAATTATAGTTTTAAGAAGAATAAATTTAAACGAGAAACGGTTATTTTAAATCAAGACTTGTTTCATAAAACAATAGACAGTCTAGCTGGGTCAGATATGTTTCTATCAAGTTCTACCTATACTTTCAAATATCATTTTCCAAAGAGAATAAAGTCAACTAACATTAAAGAGGCTACTTTTTCAATAGATGGAAAGACAATGATTCATGAGGTGAATTTCCTAGAAATGATGAAAGACCCAAAATCGATATTGATAGAAGTAGAACTTGAAAAATAGGCTACCTCTTTTTGTATCTTTGTATCATGAATAAAAGGGTGCAACTTCAAGATTTAGGGTTAAAAGACTATAAAGAAACTTGGGATTTTCAAGAGAAACTTTTCAAGGAGATTATTGACCTTAAGATTAAGAATAGGCGAGAAGAGAGAACTGTAGAAACTCCTAACTATTTGGTTTTTGTTGAACACCCTCACGTATACACACTAGGCAAGAGTGGTGATATTTCAAATTTATTGGTAGATGAAAAGGCTTTAGACGAAAAGGGAGCTTCATTTTATAAGATAAATAGAGGGGGAGACATAACATATCACGGTCCTGGACAAATAGTTGGATACCCTATTTTAGATTTAGATAATTTTTTCACCGACATTCATAAATACTTGCGTTTTTTAGAGGAAATGGTCATTTTGACTTTAGCTGATTATGGATTAAAGGCTGAACGTTCTAAAGGAGAAACTGGGGTTTGGCTAGATGTAGGCACTCCTTTTGCGCGTAAAATTTGTGCCATGGGTGTTCGTGCCAGTAGATGGGTTACAATGCATGGTTTTGCTTTAAATGTAAATGCTGATTTAGGATATTTTGATTTGATGATTCCCTGTGGTATTAAGGGTAAGGCAGTAACTTCTTTGAATGTAGAACTAGGTAAAAAAGAAGTTGATATGAATAAAGTGAAAGAAAGGCTTCTTAGTCATTTTTCATCGCTTTTTGAGGCCGAGATAATAAAACAAAAAACCGAAGCATAGGCATCGGTTTTTTATTTAGAATATGGTTTGGTTATTAATTACTATAAGCAGTGAGCAAAGTACTGCTCATTAAATCTCCATTTTTCTTATAAGTTTCTTGTTTTACCATACCTACACCTTCTGCTAGCCAAACCCTTGAAGGATAGACTTGATTTGCCATCATCATCTTAGATTGATTTTCGCTGTATACAACGTAACAATCATAAGTTCCTGCAGGTGTAGTAACGCTTTCTTTTTTCTCAACTTTTCTGTTTAACATATCTACTGCGATATTCATATTAATACCGCTCATGCCAATTTTCATGGTCACATTAGCGTCATTTAAATTTTGACCAACACTTAAATCATTAGGAATTTCAATATCATTACCGCTAATTTCGATATCCATATCACCATATTGATTCATCATATCGCTCGGTAATAAAGATTCGTAATCCAATGTAACCATGTTTCCAGTACAAGATAATTTATAGTCGGTGCTATAAATTTCTTTCCCTTTTTCGTCTTTAAGATTGATGGCCATTGTTGCGTTGGTAGTGTTACCCACTGTATTTGTTTCGGTAACCTTGTATGAGCTAATACCTTCAACTTTTCCCTTCTTGTTATAATTAGTGTATTCCATTGAAACACCTTCCGTCATAGGATAGAATTTACTACAATTGTCTTGTGCGGTAAGTGATAGTATGCCAATTAAAAAAAATAATACAAGGAGTAAATTAGTTTTCATTTTCTATAATAGTTAAGGTTCTAATTAATAACTACTTAAAAATATAAAAACTAAATTGGTTATTTGTAATAATTGTATAATTGGTAGTGAACCAACCGTGAATTCTTCAATTTAATGTGTTATCGTATTTTAAAAACTTGTATGGTGTTTTCTTGATCTTTAAAAACGAACTCTGCTTTCTTATTATTGTTGATATCAGCCATGTCTATAACTGAATTACCGAAAATTGGGAAATTGGGTATTGTTTCAGCCTGACTATCAAAAAGGTAAATTTTCTGATTTTGAATATCGGTTACAGAAACGTATATCTTATCATTGAGATAAAAAATAGTAGGTTTTGAATATACTCCTAACTCTAATTGTATTTTCTTGTCACGTATTTTTAAAATATTATCATTCATAATGGCCAAGGTTCTAGTTGTAGCATCCATTCCGTGGTCTTTAGCTAAATTTAGTTTGGTAGAAGAAATTCCTCCTTTTGTGTCAACTTGAAATAAATTACCATCTAATGAGGTAAAAGTAAATTTGTTTTGATATAATTTTATGTAATTATCTGAAAACGAAAATTTATCCTTTACAGTTACTCTGGTTTTGCCTACTCTATCGGTGATTTTTAATTGACCATTATCCAATTTAAAAACTAGGTAGTCTTTTTTGCCAATTCTAAAATGTTGAGGAACGTCTAGAATATTTGCCTCTGCAGTATCATATTTGAAGCCCTTGACAATATTACCTTTACCATTATACATGAAGACCTTCTCATTTTGTGTTACTACAAAGCGGTAATTCTTTTTATTCTCATAATCAAAAACAGCAAGGGGGTTCAGGTTTCCTCCTGAGAATTTCATATTAAATGGCTTTACACCATTGCCATTTCTGTCTAAAATTAAAAATTCATTATTAGTAGTGAAAGCTAATTGTAGTTTTCCATTTTTAAAAAGATCCACCTGCTGTACTTTACCTTGAATAGTACCAGACAGCTGTTTTTTCCACATAATCTTTCCACTGTTAGATATAAGGTAAAGATTATTTTCTTGGTCTTGAACAATGATTTCCTTTTTACGGTTATTGTGGTTGGTCACAAATTGAGGTAATGTGGCTAGGTCTGTATTAAATTGAACATTAAAGGCAGATGTTACTGTATTCATTTCATCTTCTTCTGTAATTTTTTTAATCAAAAAATTCGAATGATAAAATCCGTCATCAGCAATAAATTGTGAGCCAAAAACATAGTCGTTAAGTTTGCTTTTATCAAAAGCCTTGCTCAAAGATTTAGAGACTGTTTCTTCAAGAATATTTATAGCACCTTTTAAGTTAGATATAGTTATGATACTTGAAGCTGAGGTGAGTTTGTTTTCAGCAGTTTTATAAAGGCTAGTTTTATTGAAAGTGTTACCAGTTTTATATTTCGATAGTAAAGATTCGAGCCCACTTTTGGATGTTGAAAAGAGAAA
>CAXBIJ010000255.1:0-5553 GCA_963975675.1 uncultured Maribacter sp.
CCTCTACAAGCAGGGTATGAAACCAGAGTTTATGTTGATGAAAAAATTAACATCGTGGATGATGAATATACTCTTCGAGTTGTTATTAATGCAATGTGTTCTATTTTAATAGAAACCAAAAATGCAATAGAATAGTCGATTGCTTTAGCATTGACATTTGAAATAATATACGGCATGTCTAAAACAGCAACAATGCCGAACAAAAAAATAAAAGGATTATAAACGGAAGTGGACAGAAAATAATATGGTCTAACAAAGCCTCCTATGAAAAGCCTTAATCCAATTCTCAAATTTTCAAATAAAAAATGAATAAAGTACACCATATAGCCATCATAGGTTCAGACTATGAGGTTTCGAAGCAATTCTATATTGATGTATTAAGCTTGGAGGTTATACGAGAAGTATACCGAGAAGAGCGTAAATCATATAAACTTGATTTGGCCTTAAATGGTGAGTATATTATTGAACTGTTTTCCTTTCCTAATCCACCAAAACGACCATCGAGACCAGAATCGTGCGGACTCAGGCATTTAGCATTTGAAGTAGATAATTTAGATCACATCATTGCACATTGTAAATCGTATAACGTAATTGCTGAGCCTATTCGCGTTGACGAATTCACTCAAAAGCGATTTACATTTATTGCCGACCCAGATGATTTACCAATTGAATTTTACGAAAAGTAGACAAAGGCGTTTGTAAACGTTTAATTTGTATATTGGTAGAAATACCTCAATATGAAACTAATACTGCTATTCTTCTTTAGCGCCACGTGCTTATTACACGCTCAAAATACATTGTCTTTCAAACCAGGAATGACAAGTCCAGAATCTAATCTTAAAAATATTGAGTGGCTAACAGGCCATTGGAAAGGAGAAGCGTTTGGTGGTATTGCCGAAGAAATATGGAGTCCGCCATTAGGTGGCGTTATGATGTTTTCATTTCGGTTAGTCGCAGATGGTGCGATAAGTTTTTATGAATTCGGGCATATACTAGAAACAGACGGCACATTACTACTTCAATTAAAACACTTTAATGCTGACTTAAGTGGTTGGGAAGAAAAAGAAGAAACAATCGATTTCAAATTAGTAAAGGTAGAAGCCGACCGCTTTTATTTCGATGATTTCACCATAGAACGAATATCAGATAAAGAGATAAACATGTATGTTGAAGTAGGCGAAAAAGATGGTACTTCAAATGAGGTGAAATTTAACTATCATAGGCAATAGATGAAAAAGCAATGTTTAGAATGTGGAAAAGATGTCATTGGTAGAATCGATAAAAAATTCTGTAATGATTATTGTCGTAATGCATATAATAATAAGGTGAACCCTGATAGTAAGAACCTTATTCGAAATATCAACAATCGACTTCGAAAAAATTATAGGGTTTTAGATAGTTACAAACTCACCGATGGCAAAACCAAAACAACAAGAACCCGATTGCTAGATAAAGGTTTCGATTTCGATTATGTCACCAATCTCTACACGACAAAAAAAGGAACTACGTATTACTTTTTATATGACCTTGGGTACCTTCCTTTAGACAATGACTTTTATATGATCGTGAAACGAGAGTAAGCCTTAAAAAGAGAAAACAAAAAGTACAGTAAACACAAAAGGCACTTTCTATGAAAGCGCCTTTTGTGTTTTTACTATTCCCCATCAAGGGCTATGAGTTCTATTTCCAGTTATGCCCGGTAAGTTTAAGTGCGGCAATAACAATATCTTTTCTACTAATTTGACCTACTAGAATACCGTTTTTCATGACAGGCAATCTTCTTCGATTATGTTGTGCAAAAATGCCTGCAGCGTCAAAAATTGAAATATCATGAGGTATCGTTTCCACTGATTTAGTCATAAAATTTTCAACATTTTTATCTAAAATAGGTTGGTTAAAATAACGACTTTCAGAAATCTGCTTCATACAATCTGCTTCTGAAATAATCCCAACCAAAAAACCATTATTGTCTAAAACAGGTCCACCTGAAATATGATGTTTAGCAAATTTTTCCATTACTGTCAAAATAGACTCATCTGGCGAAAAAGTGATTAATTTAGTCGTCATGTAATCGGCTACCAAAATTGGGGCCTCAAATTCCTTTTTAAATATCTTTCGAACGCCTTGAAAGCTTTTGATTCCCATAACAGTTTATTTAAAGGTTAATTACTAAAGATAATAAAAAATATCACTTTTACTAATAAAAGTCGATGTATGCAACTTATTTTTTAATAATTTATGACTTTATAAAAGAATATCATAATGATGAAAAAAACACCAACCATTTTAACTTTACTCGTAGTTGTTCTTGCAGTCTATTGGAGCTTTAGCGCACTCTTGCCTCAATACAATGCAGATAATGCGATTGCAGAAACTGAATTCTCTACAGACAGAGCATTGGTACATGTAAAAGAAATATCAAAAGAACCCCATGCTGTTGGTTTTCCTGCTCACGCTAAAGTACGTTCATATATCATCTCAGAGCTTCAAAAACTAGGTCTCGAAACGTCTATTCAAGAAGGATACACCTCAGGTGATTGGGGCAATCTCAGCAAGGCAGTAAATATTCTTGCACGTATTAAAGGGAAAGAAACAGGCAAGGCTTTGTTATTATTAAGTCATTATGACAGCAGTCCGCATTCGTCACTCGGAGCAAGCGATGCAGGCAGCGGAGTTGCCACTATACTTGAAGGTGTAAGAGCTTTTCTAAAAAAGAATCCAAATCCTAAAAACGATATTATCATTCTCATATCCGATGCTGAAGAATTAGGTTTAAATGGCGCAGATTTGTTTGTTCATGAACATGAATGGTTAAAAGATGTAGGCCTAGTTTTAAACTTTGAAGCTCGTGGTAGTGGTGGTCCTAGCTACATGCTGATGGAAACTAATCGTGGTAATAGCCGGCTAATTTCAGAATTTATTACCGCGAATCCTGAATTTCCGGTAGCAAATTCCTTAGCCTATAGCATCTATAAAATGTTACCTAATGACACCGATTTAACGGTATTTAGGGAGGATGCCGATATAGAGGGTTTCAACTTTGCTTTTATTGATGATCACTTCGATTATCATACTGCAAATGATAATTATGAACGATTAGATAGAAATACCTTAGCACATCAAGGTAGCTATCTAATGCCATTATTAAATCATTTTAGTAGTATTGATTTAAGTGATTTGAAAAGCTTGAATGATAATGTCTATCTTAATGTGCCGTTTTTTAGAATGGTCTCTTACCCATTTACGTGGATTATGCCCATGCTAATACTAGCAGTTTTATTATTTATTATTCTTTTAATAGCTGGTTTTAAAAAGAAGGTGTTAAATGGCAAGGACATTTTAAAGGGTTTTATACCGGTATTTATCTCACTAGCTATTAACGGTATCGTTGGTTTTTATAGTTGGTCGGTACTTAAATGGCTTTATCCTAGCTATAAAGATATTTTACATGGGTTTACCTATAATGGTCATGCCTATATCATTGCATTCACTCTTTTCTCAATAGGCGTATGTTTCTACGCCTACCATAGGTTTAAGGTGGTGAAAACGGCTAATTTATTGATAGCGCCACTTTTTTTATGGCTTATAATTTGTGGTTTATTAGCAGTATATCTTAAAGGTGCAGCATTTTTTATTGTGCCATTATTTAGTTTTTTAGTTGCTCTTTATGTGCATATAAACCAAAAGAATCCGAATCCATTTTTGTTGGTATTTTTGGGTATACCTGCCTTATTTATTCTATCGCCATTCGTTAAAATGTTTCCTGTTGGTCTAGGTCTTAAGATGATGGTTGCCACAACGCTTCTTACTACTTTGATTTTCTTTTTATTATTACCTCTGATTACAAAATATCGACAAAAAGAGGCATTAGCATTCCTAAGCATTTTGTTATTTGCAGGTTTTATGGCATCGGCTCATATGCAATCTAATTTCACAAAAGAAAGTCCGAAACCTACCAGTTTACTTTATGTCTTAAATGTTGATGAAGAAAAAGCTATTTGGGCAACGTATGAAAATGTTTTATCTGATTGGACACATCAATATATTACTGATGAATATTACGTAGATAGTACAATAACCAAGAATACAATAAGTAGTAAATATGGCTCTAATTTCACTTATACCAATAAGGCTCCATTAAAGAGGGTGCCAACACCCAACATCGATACACAATTAGATACCATTATGGGTGCAATTAGACATTTAAGGGTTTGTATTACGCCGAATAGAGCTATTAATCGACTGGAAGTATTTACAAATGATGTTGCTATTTTAAAAGCAGACGTAAACGGTATAGAACTATCTGAATATTATTTAAAAAATAGAGGTAATGGAAAACTAATTACTCATTACATCAGCGATATTGTTTATACCGAACTAAACCTAGAAATTCCTTCAGATGCAATTTTAGAACTAACGGTTTATGAGGCGTCGAATGATTTATTAAGCAATGCGTTGTTCACCATACCAAAGAGGAAAGAAAATGAAATACCAATGCCTTTTATACTTAACGATGCCATTTTAACCATTCAAAAAGTAAAATTTGACTAAGAACATAGGAATTATAGGTTGCGGATGGTTGGGACTTCCATTAGCGGAAGAGTTGCATAAAAAAGGATATCGAATTAGCGGAACTACCACTTCAGTAGAAAAAGTATCAGTATTGAAAACAAAAGGAATACAGCCTTTTAAAATTTCAATTTCTGAGGAGGGCATTAAAGGACCTATCTCAGAATTTCTTAGTACGTTATCCATACTTATTATTAATATTCCTCCTGGTTTAAGAGGCAAGGGTCCAAAGGAAAGTTATATCGAAAAAATAAAGCTGTTGTATAATGCCATAAGCCAGTCGAATGTAAAGCAGGTAATTTTTGCAAGTAGCACTGCTGTATATGGGGAAGCTGAAGGCACAATTACGGAAAAAACTACGCCAGAACCAAATACAGCATCTGGAGTTCAATTATTGGAGTGTGAAAATCTATTTCTAAATGATGAGCAGTTACAAACTACCATTATTCGATTTGGAGGGTTAATTGGTCCAGAAAGGCATCCAATTACCATGCTTTCAGGAAGGGAAAATCTTAAAGGAGGCGATGCACCCATCAACCTAATTCACTTAGATGATTGTATAGGAATAATAAAATCTGTTATTGAACATAATCATTGGAATGCAATTCTTAATGCTGTGTATCCACAACATCCAACCAAAGAGGAATATTACACGAAGGAAGCATTTAAAAGAGGTTTAACTCCACCACAATATGAGTCTAAAAACAACAAAACATATAAACTAATAGCTACTTGTAGTCCTTTTCTTAATAACAAATATTGCTTTCTGACAACTATAAATTAATACTTTACAACACTTACATACATTTTCACAACATATTGAGCGTACAATAGTTAATATATTACTGATTTTCAGTTACTTATCAAATAATGACATATCTTTAAGTAGCAATATAAAACCAAAATGTCATGAAAAAAGCAAAATTGAAGGAGAGGGTTTTAGTTGAATTAGAGAAGCTCATCTCCCTAAGTTGTAAGAATCCT
>CAXBIJ010000256.1:0-5526 GCA_963975675.1 uncultured Maribacter sp.
AAGTTCAAATTAATGCTGATAAATATATACCTATAGATGGTGGTTTAATTCCTACAGGCGAATTAGCTTCCGTTGAAGATACACCATTCGATTTTAGAAAGGCAAAACTAATAGGTCAAGACATCAAAGCAGAAAATGAACAAATCGAACTAGGTGGTGGTTTTGATCATTGTTGGGTTCTAAACGACTACTCATCTGGCTACCGTTCGGTTGCAAAAGTGCATCATTCAGGTACGGGTCGTACTCTTGAAGTTTTTACCAATGAACCAGGCATGCAATTTTATTCAGGTAACTTTTTAGACGGAACACTGCCGGCGCCAAATGGTGCTACATATGCAAAGCGTAGTGGATTTTGCTTAGAAACACAACACTATCCAGATTCTCCTAATCAACCAAAATTTCCTTCTGTTTCTTTAGAGCCAGGAGATAAATATTCAACTAAAACTACGTTTAAGTTTTCCACTCAATAAACCTTTAGTATGCAACAATTAGACAATTTAGATTGGATTAGTATTTCATTCTATTTTTTATTACTTGCCGGAATAGCCGTTTGGGTTATCCGAAAGAAAGAAGATAATACAGAAGATTACTTTTTAGCCGGTAGAAATGTTGGTTGGTTTGTTGTAGGTGCTTCAATATTTGCATCTAATATTGGGTCTGAACACGTTGTTGGTTTGGCGGGTACCGGTGCGAGTAATAAACTGCCTTTGCTTATTTATGAAATACATGCGTGGGTAGTCTTAATGTTAGGCTGGGTATTTCTTCCTTTTTATGCGCGTAGCGGAGTGTTTACAATGCCCGAATTTTTAGAAAAACGTTTTGATGCAAGATCAAGATGGGTGTTGTCTATTTTTTCTATTGTCGCGTATGTACTTACCAAAATTTCAGTAACAATATATGCTGGTGGTGTTGTGGTTTCTGCCTTATTAGGAATTGATTTTTGGACAGGTGCGATTGCAACCGTGGTATTAACAGGAATTTATACGGTCTTAGGCGGTATGCGCGCTGTAGTATATACAGAAACACTTCAAGCTATTTTATTGGTAATCGGTGCCGCCATATTAACTTTCATAGGCTTAGATAAAGTTGGTGGATGGGGTAGTATGGTAGATACGCTAGGACCTGAATATTTTAATATGTGGCGACCTGCTACTGATCCAGATTTTCCATGGCCATCGCTTTTCATTACGAGTACCATAGTAGGTATTTGGTATTGGTGTACGGATCAATATATTGTTCAAAGAACCTTAACAGCTAGAAATATAAAAGAGGGTAGACGTGGTACCATTTTTGGAGCCTTATTAAAGCTTTTACCTGTGTTCTTATTTTTAATTCCTGGGGTTATTGCATTAACATTGAAAATGCGTGGCGAATTACATTGGGAGAATGCAGATGAAGCCTTTCCTGTTTTAATGAGTAATTTATTGCCTTCAGGTTTAAGGGGTCTTGTAGCTGCAGGTTTATTAGCTGCGCTAATGAGTTCTTTGGCTTCGGTTTTTAATTCATGTTCTACATTATTTACAGTAGATGTATATAAAAAATTAAGGCCGAATACACCTGAGAAAAAATTGGTGAGAACAGGACAAATTGCAACTGTTTTTGTAGTTATCATTGGGATTATATGGATTCCGATTATGGCAAATATTTCAGGTGTATTGTATGAATATCTACAGAGTGTACAATCATATATAGCGCCTCCTATTACAGCTGTATTTTTATTGGGTATATTTTATAAACGTATAAATGCTACAGGCGCATTTTATACACTAGTCATGGGTATTGTAGTTGCGTTCTTGAGGATAACATTAGAATTAGTAAAACATAATCTAGATCCTGATGGTGTTTTATATTACCTGGGAGATATGAATTTCTTGACTTTTGGGGCATGGTTCTTCTTGTTTTGTTTAATTTTTATGGTGGTTGTTAGTTTATTGTCGAAAGTACCTGACAAGCAGCAAATTGTCAACCTTACTTTTGGTACCATAACCGAAGAGGAAAAAAATAAAAATAAGAGCAGTTACAACTGGGTAGATGTAACGGTTTCTATTTTTATCGTACTAATTGTTATAGGTATTATGATATTTTTCAACGGTAAATAATATCACATTTAACGAAAATTAATTGTTGATAGTACGCTCTTAATTTGAGAGTGCTATCAACATTTTTTTGTTTTAATAATTAGGCTAACTATCGTGAATCACAATTTTTAGTTATAGGGATAATCAGTACTATTTTTCTTAGCTAATTTTAGGGTACTAAATATAGAAGCATGCAAAAACCAAATAAAAGATTAGAAGGACAGACTTGTATCGTTACTGGGTCAAGTGATGGTATTGGCGAAGCTGTTGCAAAGGCAATGGCTATGGAAGGTGCCAATATTGTAATTAACTATCACAGTAGTAAAGAAGAGGCAGAGGAAGTTGCACATTGGATATCCTCTAATTCTGATTGTGGTAGTGCCATTGTAGTTAAGTGTGATGTAAGTAAGGAAGATGAGGTTAAATCTATGTTCAAAAAGGGAATAGCTGAATTTGGTACTGTGGATGTCTGTGTGGCGAATGCAGGTATGCAATTAGATCATCCACTACATGAAATGCCATTGAAAGATTGGCAACGAGTTATAGATGTCAATTTAACCGGACAGTTTCTTTGTGCTAAAGAGGCAATTATTGAATTCAAAAGAAGAGGAATGCGACCAGAGATATCAAAATCTTTGGGGAAAATAATTCATATGAGTTCTGTACATGAGGTAATTCCGTGGGCAGGCCATGCCAACTATGCCGCATCAAAAGGCGGTTTAGTGATGTTGATGCAAACGATTTGCCAAGAATATGGTCCAGATAGAATACGATGTAATTCTATTGCACCAGGTGCAATTAAAACCAATATTAACAAAGATGTTTGGAGCACAAAAGAGGGTAGGGAAGGGATGTTGAAATTGATACCTTACAAACAAATTGGTGTGCCTGATGATATAGGCAGTGTAGCTAGTTGGTTGGCTTCCGATGAATCTGAATACATAAATGGAACGACCATTTTTGTTGATGGTGGAATGACGTGTTATCCTGGTTTTACAGCTAATGGATAAAATTATAAATAAAGAAAGCCGCCCATTTTGGCGGCTTTCTAATATTATTTCAATTGAAATTAATTCATCATTGGGGTAAACTCAAATTTTTGACCACCAACTGAGGCATCTGCCATTAACCCTGCTTTGGGTAATGCAAAAACTGCAACGCCATCTCTATATTTGGCATTTACTGCAATGCCAGATTTTAATGCCACTGCAGAGGCCTCAGCAGAAAATTCAACATCACCTTCTTTAAATTCGTTAAGGTCATTTTCAGTTTCAAAGAAAATAACTTCGGTTATAGCTTGTCCACCAGCTTGTAATCCTACACTTATTTTTTTTAAATTGGCCATTCCTATTATAGTTCCATTCTCATAAACTACTCCATTTCCTGAGGCACCACCGATAATCAATCCGCCTTTACCAACATTAGGGAATATTACATATCCTGCCGAGTTCGTGAAAAATTGGTCTAGTCCCACTTCCATTTTAATTAGTTTGCCCTTAGCTTTGTTAGCGTCTTTTATTATTTTTTGGTCTTTACTATTTTGGGCATTTAGACCAAATGCTAAAAATAACAGGGTAGTATAGATAATTGATTTTAAGATTTTCATAGTTTCTATTTTTTAAAGTAAAACTTAATAAACTTGTTATTGTAAAATTAGAAAGGACATGCTTTCTATCTTATCTTTTTTAGTTTAAAATTTAATGCAATTACGTTTTTAAGACTCTGTTAGCCAGTTAATTAAAAGTTAAGATTTAATTATTTTTAAACATATAAACAGCATTAGATTAAAATCTCTCTTTATTATTTTTTCTTAAAAATTTGTTAATTAAGTTTTTTCGATTTATATTTCTACTGTAAATCAGACACTTACCGATATGAGAAAAAGAGAAAATTTCTTCGATTCTAAAATGATTGTGAATATGATTTTAGCATCAACATTAATATTGTCTGCTATTTATTATATAAACAATTCTGATGAGATAGAAGATGAGGTAACCACCGTAATGGTCAACGCATTGCACGATGTTAATAATAGTCTAGCTGAGCAAGAATCTGCTCGAAAATAATTTAAATTTCTGACCATAACTATATGCTGCCGATACTTTGTATTCGGTGGCTTTTTTTTGATATATTATAATTTATCGTCGACCAACAACTACATTGGCCACCAAGGCAACAATAATCATAAGAATTCCCATTAGGCTCCAAAGTGAGTATACATCTCCAAACCAACTAACACCGATTACTATTGTAAATATCACTTCAATATATTTTAGGGGTGCCACCATGTTTGTTTTGGCAATTTGAAAAGCTTTGGTCATGAACACTTGACCGAAGAAGCCGAATATTCCCAGGCTTAGTAGTTCTAACCAATCAAATCCTTTGGGTTGTATCCAATCATTGATACTTAAAATACCGCCAATAAGAGTTCCAATGAACATAAAATAATTGACAATGACCAGAGGGTGGTCACTATTGCCAATTTTACGAATGAGAACATAAACTAATCCACTAAAGACTGAGGCAGCTAAAACCAATAATAAGCCAGTTGTATTCAGCTCTTGGTCAAATCCTTTTAAAACGAGTACTCCGCTGAAAGCTAATATAAACAGAAACCATTGAATAGTTTTTAGTTTCTCTTTAAGTAAGAAAACAGCAAAAGCAGCTGCATATATAGGCGCAAGGTATCTTAGTGAAACGGCTGTGCCTACAGGTAAATATTGTAACGACATAAAAAAGAGACTCATGGCTATTAACCCTGCCATAGCTCTAAAAACCATTAATCTTCTATTATTACCTAAAATGGGTATTCCTTTTATTAAAATATAGGTAGTTCCTAATAACAATGAACCAGCTGTTCTGAAAAAAACAATTTCAAAGGTCGGAAAATGACTAAGGTATTTTACAAACGAATTCATTAAACTAAATGAAAACGTACTTATAATCATGTAAAGGATTGCTTTCTTCACTGTCTATGTTAATAGTGAACAAAGTTAAACGTGTAGGGAAGAAATAAACTAATCTTAGCTAGAAAATAGTACAATAGGAATAACTTTTATCATACTAATAATTTTACAATGCAATATGTTACGGTTCAATGGTTTTAATGATAAAATTCAGGTAAAAAATAGGAATTCAATTTTTATAAGGACTATAATTCACGAGTTCATTTTAAGAAATCCCTTAACTTGTCATAGCAAAGAGAATTAGTGTAGAAATTATAGTTTTCATCACTTAGGCCGCTGCAAATTTTCAATTCGTAAATAATATAATAGGGGGAGTTTAAAGCATTTCGTTAATTACATAAGAACAAAATAAAGTGTAGCTAATTCACTTTTGATAGAATATCATAATTGAAGAGAAATTAAAAATAATTACAATCTATAGCCTTAAGTAAAAAGTAAAATATGAACGAGTTATTATCTTTAAAAAATAGGAATTACGCACT
>CAXBIJ010000257.1:0-5485 GCA_963975675.1 uncultured Maribacter sp.
AGGAGAAATGGCAGAGTGGTCGAATGCGGCAGTCTTGAAAACTGTTGAGGGTCACACCTCCGGGGGTTCGAATCCCTCTTTCTCCGCTGAATAGTGCTAACCCACTACTAAAAACCCTGTAAGTTATTGATTTACAGGGTTTTTCATTTTCTTTAGTTTCAAATAATATCATTTAAAACCATACTAAAAGGGGCCAATTCGGTGTCAGTTGTAAAAAATTTTCAACTGACACCGAATTTCTTTTAAAATATTGTAATTCAGGTAGTTGCATGGGTGTAATTTTATTTTTTTAATTGTAAATTCAGGATAACTACAACAATTCAAGGTGTTACTTTTCATGAAAAATTCAATATCCATATTATTCTACATTAAAAAAAGCAAAGCCGATGCCAGCGGAAACACAAATATTTACCTGAGAATTACCGTTGATGGTAGGCGTGCTGAAATGAGTGTAAGGCGTAAAGTGCCAATAAACCGGTGGAATGCCGAGACAGGGATTCTAATGGGGCATTCAAACGAAGCCAAGGTTATTAATGAACATTTGGCGGCTATCCGAAGTAAGATATATAAAATTCATAATCGCTTTTTAGACGATGGAAAACACGTTTCTGCTGATAGGGTTTTGAATTCTTACCTTGGATTGGACAATGAAAAAAGAATGCTTTTAGAAGTGTTTGAAGAACATAATAGCAATGTAAATAGTTTAGTAGGAAAGGATTTTGCCTACGGAACAGCAGAAAGATATCGTACCGCTAAAAAACATGTTGCAGACTATATAAAAATCAATTATAAGTCTAAAGATATTCCTATCGCTGATGTTAACTACAGGTTCATATCTGGTCTAGAGTACTATTTAAAATCAGAAAGAAATTGCAGCCATAACACTACAGTTAAGTACATCACGAATTTTAAGAAAATTATCAGGATAGCTATAGCCAACGATTGGATCAGTAAAGACCCTTTTTTGAGATGGAAAGCTAGAATGAAAATTGTGGATAGGGAATACTTAATTCAAGAAGAAATTCAAGATTTACTCGATATCAACTTAAGAGTGAGCCGCCTTGACCAAGTCAGGGATATTTTTATTTTTTGTTGTTTTACGGGATTGGCTTATGCCGATGTTAAAAAACTAACTATAGATGATATTGTTCTAGGTATCGATGGTGAGAAATGGATTGAAACCAAAAGAACCAAAACTAACATCAAAAGTAATATTCCACTACTCCCTACCGCAATCCAAATTTTACAGAAATATGCTTTTAGCAACGAAGTAAGTCAAAATAGAGTATTGCCGGTACTTACAAATCAAAAGATGAATGCTTACTTAAAGGAAATAGCAGACTTAAGCGGTATTAAAAAGAATCTTACCACCCATTTGGCCAGACATACATTTGCAACGACTGTAACGCTCTCTAACGGAGTTTCAATAGAATCAGTTAGTAAGATGTTAGGCCATAAATCTTTGAGAACTACGCAACACTATGCCAAAATATTAAATCGAAGGGTAAGTGAGGATATGCAGATGTTACGAAACAAGTTTAAAACAGAGCATAATTTTAATACTTCAAGTAGTAAGAGCCAGTCCTGAAAACGAATCAAATCCCCAAATCTTACCATAACCTTAACTGCGCAGGTTCCTAATGGAATTTTGTCGCGTCCCGATAGGTAAGCGTTAAACAAAAATCATTTAGGGCGCATACTTTTTTTTTGAATGAAATGTACCTAATGGTAGTATTCAAAATTTTGAAGCGAAGCGGATAAGGTTTGAATAGCAAGAGGATAACACGCTGAAGCGATGTTATATGTTGATTTTTTTTGTAAAATATTGAAAATCAATATTTTATACCTGATATAAGAATTAATATAAGAATTGAAATTGTAACAATTGAACTCACAAGCCCTATAAACAGAGAAGTGTTCTGTAACAATTGAAGTTGAAAAGAACAAAATATGGATGGATTTGGGACCATACGATTACATCATAGAACGATAAAAAGGTTTCGGTGGTTTTCAAAGAAAATAAGAAAATCTTATTCGGAAACTTTGGAAATTGTAATGGACTTTTTCGAATGGCATGGGATTACTCCGTCCAGCCGTTTTGCAAAGGATATAAGTGCAGAAGAGGAAAAGACGCGTAAACGTATAAATGCACTTATTGCTATTATAAAGGATATTGAAAAGACACAGATAAAACCTACCAATAAAATGCTGGAAGCACTTTTCGGACAGCATGAAATCATTAGGAAAAAAAGGAACTTGAAAAGGTGGAGAAAATAAATAAAAAATTGACAGAATTCGAATGGGACAAACTTCAAGGTAAAGTGTCACATGAAAAATATGATTTATTAAAGGAGAAGTATAAGGGAGATAATAAGAGGGTTCTTGAGTTCCTTTCCAAAGTAGAATTTGTAAAGCCAAGATTTGGTAATCCATATTGGAAAATCGAAACTACTGCAAATGAATTGGCTTTTCTTAAGAACAGACTTAGCAGATATTTTTAACCTTTTACCTCGCAAGCAGATTAGTTTGGTAAGGATTTGGGACTTGCAGCACGAAACTTTGTTTCGTTCGCGAAAATCTCAAAAAAATCGAGGACTTACGTCCATAAGATTTAGCGACTTCATAAACATACACAGACCATTCGTTTTTGCCCTAAAGTCCGCATTACGTTTAGGTTTTGTTATCTTCTGTTGCGATACGTAACAGTAAGCAACTTTCAATTCCGTTTCCATTTTTACCCGGCCTGAGTAAAGTCCATCAGCTTAGCACTTGCGTTTGAGTAGGAAATCCATAAGTTTATTTAATCGACTTCATGGCGTTTAATATATCATCATAAGATTGAAATATCATTCTAGGATTATCTTTCATAAGAGTTATAATTTTTTTTAAACTCTTTAAATTTAGGTTAACATCTTCTTTCCATTAGCGTAATCCTCTTGTCGATAATTTCATTTGCCAGTTTCTCAGGGTATTAATCTGTTATATAAACACAAAATACTGAGTGAGTCATATACTCATTGAATATGGCATATTCACTACTATAATTTTGCTGAGCATCTTTGGTTGCCCAAAAATCTTTATTATGAAATATCGATTTTATGGCCTTCCGATGTATAGCTGATAATCGTACCGTCTATATGATCAAAATAATAGGTAATGGGAATCAAATAGGATTTCTCTTGCCATAGATAGGCCAAGTGGCCGAGTCAATTGTTTCTGAGAACACGCTCAATCGCGCTAGTTGTTAAATCTGTCATTGTTATTGTTTTTAAATATTATTGATTGTTCATATGTGTTTTTCAAGTGTAGTTTTTGCTTGTATTGCGCCATCGACTATATTTCCTTTTTTAAGTTGTTGTCTTTCGTGGTTTACCACTCGGGTTTTAAGGGCCAATAAACAGTAAAACTATTTAATCATTTGCCAACGCCTTATAACCTGTAGTTTTTCAAAAACCTTAAATGAGGAAGAAAGGTTAGAAAAAGCATGGTTGTACGTACTATTTGATAAGAAACCCAATTGCCCAAATTGTTCAATATACTTGCTCTTTGTCCGAGTGTCCCATTTGTAATTTCGCTACACTCGCTGATAACCTTTTCAAAGTCAGCCCGCACGTTTTTTGCAAATTCGACGGAGTGAATCTCTACGTTCATTTCAATACTCCCATAGCAACTAAGACTGTTCAGGTTGAATGAGCCTACGGTAGACCATTTATTATCTATTACCGCTGCTTTACCATGAACTACGGATTTGCTCCACTCATATATCTGCATATGATGGTTTAGAAAATAGGAGTACAAATGTTCGGTAGCCCGACGTACTAAAGGCACATCGCTAATGCCAGCTAAGATTACCGTTGTTTTTATTCCTCTTTTACTGGCTTTTTTCAATGCCTTTGCTATTCTGCTTCCCGGCAAAAAATACGAGCCTACGATAATTATTTCTTTTTCGGCATGAATCAAGGCAGTTGTGTAGGCATCACAGACTTCTGTTTTTCGGCGTAGCCAGTCGTTTTGCAAAATTCCTACAAGTGCGCTACCTGCCGAATGTAGCACTGGGGGTATTTTTTTTGAGCTCCCTTTTTTGAGAAAATAATCGCTACACAGTTTTTGCAGGTTTTCAGCTGCTGGGCAATTTAACTGAACGGCATAGTCCAACCAAGGTTCTGCAGCTCCGGTTCCATGGTATTTATTGGCGATATTGATTCCGCCTATCAACGCTATTTTTTCATCGGCAACGACTATTTTATGGTGCATTCGTCTACCGATATAAAAATTGTTCAAGGACAACAAAGGCGAAAAAAACCGGAGTAAAACACCATGCTGCACCAAATCCTGCGCAAAACTATCGGGTAATGCAGCGCTACCATAGGCATCCAATAAGACGTATACTTTTACTTTTCGTTGAGCGGCTTTCTTCAAACAGGCAGCTATTCGGTTTCCTGTTTCATCGTTCTCAAATATATAGGTTTGTAAATGGATTTCCTTTTCTGCCTTATCTATTAATTTTTCAAGCCGCAAAAAATAGTCTTCTCCCGAATGTACCAACTCAACATATTTCCCTTTGTCGGGAATATTTTGAAATACCGTTTCACCTTGTTTTCTAACTGTATAGTTATGGTCCATCGCTATAGTTTTTTATGCTGGTCGGCCAATAAATTCTCATCAACCTCTTTATCTTGTGTCTTCAAAAAATAAACTAGTCCCATAGCTCCCAAAACGGATACACCAGCAATGATGAAGGGATAATAAAACCCTCCGGCAATCAGCCAAGTCCCCAATACTGGACCTAAAATTTGACCGATGCTGTTCGTGGAACTTTGTATGGATATATTCCTTCCCGTGTTTTCCTTGGATATCAAGGAAACCGCCGAAAGTAGGTTCGGTGTTACCATGGCTCCCCCGGCTGCAAAAAGTATAATCATGAGATAAACGTTTAGCTCATTGTTTACGAAAGGGAACACAATTAACGAAACTCCGGATATCAATAACCCTAATATTATTTGCTGTTTAGAGGTCAATATTTTTTCGCCATAGGTTGCGATTACAGGTTGTAAAACGGCCATCACCGAACCGCAAAGCATAAAACCAATACCCACCTGATTACTTGTGAATGCCAACTCATCCTTCCCGTAAATCGAAAATACTGTCTCAAATAAAGTAACCACAAATTGCATGACAAAGGATAGCAGCAGCAAAACGATAAAATATGTGCTCAGCGAAAAACTGAATTTATTACCCTTAGAAACAATACGCCTTTTTATTTCCGTATTCTTCAACCATTTTCCTATTATCAGTACTACAACAAAGCCCAAAAGAGCAGCTAATATAAAAGGAACCGAAAAACGATCCAAATGGAATACTCCAATTGAAAATTTAAAGTGTAGGTTCGTTTGCGACAGAAATCCTCCCAAAACAGGCCCAAAAATAAGTCCCGAACTGATAGCCACCCCGGACCAGGCCATTATCTTGGTCCGTCGCTTTTCTG
>CAXBIJ010000258.1:0-5461 GCA_963975675.1 uncultured Maribacter sp.
CCATTTCTTAGAAAAGATTTTATGCGATTATTGGAGAAAACAGCGGAGCTAGAAGCTTATAAATCTATTCACATTACCTCAAACGGCACACTTTTACAAAATCATATTCCTAAATTAAAAGAGCTTGGGATTACCAAAATTAATTTAAGTATTGATTCATTGAATAAAGAGCGCTTTCATAAAATCACCCGTCGCGATGATTTTGATAAAGTGATTCAGACCTTTCATATGTTAATTGACAATGGCTTCAAAATCAAACTCAACGCAGTTATCATGAAAGGTATTAATACACAAGACATTATTTCTTTGGCAGAATTTGCTAAAGACTATCCTGTAGATGTCCGTTTTATAGAAGAAATGCCTTTTAACGGTGGCTACAAAAAAAACGTAGACCTGTTTTCCGCCCGTGATATTTATGCAGACTTAAAAGCACATTATTCAGAATTAGAAGAAATTTCGGGTAAGCATGGTGATACGGCAAGTTTACTCGCCGTACCGGGATACAAGGGAAATATTGGTGTTATTGCCGCTTTTTCAAGAACCTTCTGCAATACGTGCAATCGACTACGGATATCATCTAAAGGAGAAATTAAAAGTTGCTTATATGATGATGGTGTTTTTAATATTCGTGATTATATGCGTTCAGGGGTATCGGATGAAGAACTGGCAAATAAATTCCGAGAAATCGTTCGCTTAAAACCAAAAGACGGATTTGAAGCTGAAAAAATGCGGGCTACCCCCACTACTGCAATGCAAAGTATGAGTAGTATAGGTGGTTAAACAAAATTACTCTCCCTAAGGTTTATAAATGCATCAAGAAATAAAAAGGCCAACTTTAGAATATTTTGAATACTCTCAATGTAGCAAATGGAAAACGTTTTTATCCCATACGAAAAAGCCCTTTCAATTTTAGAAAAACAAAGAGGTGATTTCTCTACGGAAAAAAGAAATTTAGAAGACTGTATTGGCTCATATCTTGCAGAAGATTTAATTGCCGACCGTGATTTTCCTCCTTTTGATCGTGTTACTATGGATGGAATCGCCATAGCTTATAAAGCCTTCGAAAATGGACAACGAAAGTTCACTATTGAAGCAACAGCGGCTGCCGGAACTCCACAACAAACACTAGTTAAGAGTTTAAATTGTATCGAAGTGATGACGGGTGCCATTATGCCAAATAATGTTGATACTGTAATTCGTTATGAAGACCTAACTATTGAAGATAATAAGGCCACAATAAATCTTGACATCTTAAATCATAAACAGAATGTACATTTCAAAGGAATAGATATTGCTCAAGGGACTATAATAGTTAATCAAGGAAAAAAGCTTTCAAGTGCTGAAATAAATATTGCGGCCGCAGTAGGAAAGGCTTCCTTAGTAGTCAAAAAAATGCCCAAAGTGGTTATTTTTTCAACTGGGGATGAATTAGTACCTGTACATCAAACTCCCAAACTACATCAAATTCGTAGGTCTAATGTTTACGGCATACAAGCGACTTTAAAAGAATGGGGAGTTTCATCTGAACTTCAACATCTTGCAGACGATAAAAAAGAAATGCTAATTGTAATTTCACGATTATTGAAAGAATATGACCTCTTTATTTTTACAGGGGGTGTATCTAAAGGAAAGTTCGACTACCTGCCCGATGTTCTAGAAGAGTTACACATCAAAAAACATTTTCATAAAATTCAACAACGTCCTGGCAAACCCTTTTGGTTTGGTAGTAACGCCGATGGTAAAAAGATTTTTGCTCTGCCAGGCAATCCAGTTTCTTCTTTTGTTTGTGTTTATATATACTTGCAATTTTGGCTACAAAAGTCGCTAGGAATAAAATCGGAAACACTTTATGTACATCTGAAAAACGACGTGGAGTTTAAACCTGACCTCGTTTATTTCTTGGAAGCTTCTTTAGAAAGTAAACCAGATGGCAAATTAGTTGCTGAAGCAATTAAAGGAAATGGATCCGGTGATTTCGCTAATCTCGTAAAAACTGATGGTTTTTTGATATTACCGCAAAATAAAAGCCAATTTTTTGCGAATGATGTGTATCCTTTTGTACCTTACCGTACAAAATGGTAATCGATCACCATGGAAACAATGAAGACAACTTGTTGTAAAACAAAATTTGTTACGTCTAAAAAAGTGGAAGTAGCAAATGGTTCTATGTCTTTTCTATCTACTATTTTATTGATTCTCATTCCTAAGTGCCCTTTATGTCTTACTGCATATATGAGTGCTATGGTGCTTTTCTTTGATATTGAATACGCAACTTTGATTCCTGTGTTATTGCATACAAAGCCCATAATGGGACTTTTAATAATAACCATGATTCTGATAAATTGGAAAGATAAAAGAACAGTAGTTGCTCTTGGTATTGCAGGATTAGCATTGACTATACTAATGCTTAAAACCTATTTCGCAGTAGCCTTATCATTCCCTGACTGGCTAATATATATCGCTTTTATCTTTTCGATTTGGTATAACGGCAACTTTCAATATTTCTATCGTTTTATAAAATCTAAGAAAAGCGCGCGAATTTCTGCAAAACAGTAAAGCGCTTTGTTTTCCAGATATTAATAAATCATTACATCTTCAACAACTTATATTATGACCTCAATTAGTAAAAGAGAATTTCTCACTAAAACATTTCCTGATCTCCTACATACTTTAAGCTCAGAAACAAAACCTAATTTCGGACTTATGACCCCTCAGCACATGGTCGAACATTTGGTTAAAGCTTTAGGAAGTGCAACTGTCAAATATGAAGGTGAGCGTCAAAACCCCGCCACTGAGCAGCAATTAGGTATGCAGAAATTTATTCAAAACGGTTCAATATTGGTACATAGACCTAGCAATAAAACAAAAGCAGATTTACCACCATTAGATTACAGAACACTGCAAGATGCTGTTTCAAAAATTCCAAATGCTGTCGAAAAATATTATGCATTTCAAGATAAAAATCCAAATTATATTCCTTATGCTTCTTTCTTGGGTGAGGTCTCATATGAAGATGTAGAGTTATTCCACTATATGCATGTTAAATATCACTTGTGGCAGTTTGGTTTACTCAAACAATACCCTTGAAAATAAGATTTCATGGTTATCTTAAAACTCAAGTTGAAGTCCGTTTACTAAGAGCACACGGATTCCAACAACCAAAACCAAAATAGCGGTAACCACTTTAATACCATTCCCAGTTAGCTTATTTAAGCTTAATCGGATTCCTATTTGTCCACCTATAAACACAGAGACTACTAAGCCTAAACCTTCAATCCAAGGAAATTCGAAGGAGTCTTTGGTTAACAATCCTCCTATGCTAGAAATAGAGTTCACTAGAATGAAAAAACTAGCCAGCGCAGCTATTTTAATAGATTTATCCCATTTCATATGGTTCAGAACCGGAGCTAAAAAAATGCCTCCACCAATACCTACAAGGCCAGACAACAATCCAATACCTGCACCTAAGGTATAGGTTACCCAAGGTGGGTAATTTGGATTTATTTCTTCTGATTTATTAAATTTTAAGGTTTGGAAAATTAGGGCAATAGCAGAAATAATCAATGCTCCTCCCAAAATAATAAAGAACACATGCTCTGATAATCGAAATCGAGCACCAACAAAAGCCATTGGAATACTAGATACGATGAAAGGTAAAAACTTTTTTAAATCTAAATGTCGATTTTTCCAATAGAGATAAGTACTTCCAGAAACGACAATAAGGTTACAAATTAATGCGATACTTCTAATGGCAAAAAAACTGGTCAAAACCAATGCCAGCAAAGCTAAGTAGCTAGAGCCACCGCCAAAACCTACCGAGGAATATAGCGTTGCAATGACCAGAAAGCCAAGCATTAATAGTAATAATTCGGGAAAGGTTAAGAGCATAAAGTCAAATACTGGTTTAAACCTCCTAAAATACTATACAGCGAACTTTCTGGATACACTTCACGCAAATTTTTGCAAGCGATCTCACTTCGTTTTCCTGATTGGCATACTATATATATAGGGATTGAAAAGTTGATTTTATCAGTATTCACCTTTAGTTCATTTAAAGGGATATGAACGGAATTGGGTAGATGATAATTTTCAAATTCCTCAATCGTTCGTACATCAATAATTTGAGCCTTTTTAATTAGTAATTTTTGAATTTCTTTCGCTTCAACGGTTGGTACTATTTCGCATGGATTATTCCATTCATAAAAATCTTTCAGCTTTTCAATTTTTAAATTTTTAGGCTGTAATTTGAATTTTATTTTTTGATAAGATTGTTGAAGTCCGTCAAAAATTAATAGTTCTCCTGAGAGTATTTCCCCAATTCCTGTAATCACTTTAATTACCTCTAAAGCCTGTAGGTTTCCTATGATTCCAGGTATAATTCCCAATACACCATGTTCATTACAATTCGAAACCTCATTTTCATTAGGCATGTTTGAAAAAAGACATCGGTACGTTGGTCCACCTTTATAATTAAAAACACTTACCTGTCCTTCGTAACCATGCAAAGCACCATATACAAAAGGCTTTTTAAGCATAACACAAGCATCATTAACTAAATAGCGGGTTGGAAAATTATCTGATGCATCAACCACGACATCATAGTCGGCTATAATATCAAGAGCATTTTTTGTTGTTAAAAAAGTATTGAAAACAACTATGTCGGTATTTTTATTTTGCGCTCTTAGCTTCGCTAAGGCTGCATTTACCTTCAATTTGCCTAAGTCATTCTCAGAATATAATACTTGACGGTGTAAATTGGTAATCGAAACAATATCATTGTCTACAATGCCAATGGTACCTACACCCATTGCGTTCAAATATGTAAGCACTGGAACACCTAGACCACCGGCTCCAACGACCAAAACTTTTGCTTGTGCTAGTTTATGTTGTCCATTTTCACCAAAGCCTTTTAGGATGGTTTGCCTAGTGTAACGTTCATTATTCATTCTTACGCCAATTTGTGCAATGCCTCTTTATATTCCTCCTTTGAGTTTGCGTTTAACAGAACGTTCTCATTTTTCGGGAACACCAATTTTGTGTCATGATTGATTAGATATTTTCTTGGGCAAGTCCCATTTCCACTTTCCAAATATAAAACAGATTTTTGTAGTGCAAGTGGCTCCCAAATTGCACATAAAGGTTCTGGTAACGGATTCTCTTTTAAAGCGAACGATGTCGCTTGTTTTGTACTATCCCGTTGTGAAATCAGCTCTTTTAAGGCGTCCAAATCCATCAAAGGAAGATCGCAAGCCAAAACTAACCATGCAGCATCAGGGTATTTTTTGTGAGCAGATAAAAGTCCGTTATATGGCCCTCTAAATTCATTCAAATCAACAATCGTCTTCATAGTTTCAGGAACTTCAGCTTTCTGTTCTTCACGCAAACTAATGAAAGTATTTTCACAAACTTGACTTAGTAAATTGTATAAGTATTCACGTTGAGGAACGCCGTGATATTCAAT
>CAXBIJ010000259.1:0-5441 GCA_963975675.1 uncultured Maribacter sp.
ATATGGCTCTGCATCATTATCTTTCTTGCAACTTCGTCTTGTTGTGCTAAGCCGATTAATTCATTGAATTGACTCGGATTTGAAATAATCTCCTGATAGAGCGCATTTCTGTTGTCTTGAACTTCCATAGTTTCAGTACCATTAAATGTTGATTTACAGCTAACCATTGTGCCTACTACTACGATAATCAATAATGTTTTTACAATTAATTTCATTGTTATTAATATTTAAAAAAATATAATCAGTGATTCCATATCATACCCAACTATTCTCCTGAACATTCAACACTATTTTAAAAACCCGCATCATTCCTTCCATAACGAAATCGAATATTTTTAGGCTATTATTATTGATGGCTTAAGTTGGTTGAAATACTCATTTCTTTGAAAACAAACATAATAAATTTTAGTTGTAAGTGATATGATAAATATCATAGAGAATGATACTATCTAGGAGGCATTGGATTTTTACAATAAGGGATGGAGAGAAACCTTGGTGTTTCGGCAGAATAATTATTTTTACAACACTGCATCGCCAATTTTAGCAGAACTATTTGGGACAGTCGCCAAGCGAACTTATTTGAAACCATTTGTTTATGAAGAACTCAAACATTCGAAAATATCGAAGCTTCTTTAATACATCTATTGACAACAGAAAAGATCAAAATCAATGGTACAAAATGTCGCTCCAATTCATAAAAAACATTCGAAATATAATTGATAAAGAGTTAAGAACTAAATAACGAAAGGCTAACAATTCCTTTAACAAATAAGGCATTAATTGATGTATTTAACGACTTAGGTTTATCTACTAAGTCCATCAAATCTTTTATTTTGGCTTTTAAAATGAAAAAAATAAAATAAAAAGTTTTGGCTAATTGTATAATCGGAAATTAAGTAGTTTCAATTCCCGTACTAACATAGTCGAGACGTTACCATACCATATGAAAAAAAATCAATTCTTTATTGTTTTAATCTTTCTAACCAGTTGCTAAGGTTTAAAATATTTAGACTCTTATGACGAATTTAAAGGAAAACCTAAAGAAATTGAATCCACAACTTTTAATGTAAAATATGAAGACAGTTTAGCTAAGGAAGAAGTGGCGTATAAAGAGCTATTCCTCTTTGACTCTAAGGTAGAAAAATAAAGGAACTAGATTATAAACATGATGGGACACTAATTAATGCCGGATGGAATTACAAGTATGATAAGCAAGGTAATTTAATACAAATTACTTTATACAATTTAGATAGTACAATAAATGTGCAAATAAACAAAGTTTATAATAAATATGGACAACCCATTATTGAAAGTTCCAAAAGCGAAATTAAGAAAACAAGTTACGAGAGAAAAAAACGAACTAGCACTTTGATTTCAAAGAAAGCTAATGGCGCGTTTCGTGATAAATCAATTGTAAAATATAATAACAAATGGCAAGAAATTGAATTAAAAACCTATGATAGTATAAGTGATTTTAAGTCCAAAATTGAATTTTCATATGATAAAAAAGGAAATGAAATTGAATCAAAATGGTATAATTCAAAAAATATAGTCAATACAATTTATAATTCGACATATAATTCAAATTATGACAGAATTAGAATTGACAAGTATTAATTATCAAATGGGGAACCAAAACTTGAAAAATTTACAAAAACGGAATATGAATATGATAAAAAAGGCAATTGTATTGAGGAGAGATTAATTTCAAATGGAAAGGTCTCATGGATAACTAGAAATAAAATAAAATACGTCTGGTAACATTACCTCTAATTCATTGCGGGTGGATTTCCTTTGGCGTAAATTCTCAACTTTAGGAAATGGCTTGGTCTTTGATGAAAAAAATCCAGGTAGATTTTTCTATAACGAAATCCTATCCTAACCGTTGAAAACCATTCAAAAAATCATTGAACTATGATTGAAAACTTACCTAATTGGATTAATTGGCTCTTTTTAATAACAGCAATTTCGACCATAGGAATTTTTCATTTTGCGAATGGAAAACCAACCAAATTGACTTTGTTTATAATAATTTGGAGTCTAGGACAGTCGATTTTAGCGTTTATTGGGTTTTATGAAAAAACAGACTTAATTACACCCAGGTTTTTGATTGTTTTAATTCCAGTTTTATTAATTATAATTTTTGGATTAACGAAAAAAAGACTCAATTATATAGTACAAAATAAAAATACAGAATTAAGCACTTTTCTACATACAATTAGAATACCCGTTGAAATTATACTCTTTTACTTATTTATAGAAAAAATGCTACCTGAACTAATGACCTTTGAGGGAATAAATTTTGATATTCTAGCTGGAATTTCAGCCCCCATCATTGGAATTTTATGGCTAAATAAAGTCATTGGACGAACAACATTAATTGTCTGGAATGTTATTGGCCTTTTACTAATTCTGTTTGTTTTTGGAAATGGAATACTCTCAAGCGAATTACCTATTCAAATGTTTGGATTTGAACAACCAACCATTGCACCGAATTATTTTCCTTTTATTTTATTGCCCGCCACAATTGTTCCAATTGTCATTTATACTCATATAACAGATATCGTAAAAATTTATAATGAAAAAACGGCGTACAACAACACAAATAGCAAATAGGAGTGAAATCACCTAATTAAATGGCTTGGGGTTACCTGTCCACATGCAGATGAACAAAAAAAATCCTAGCTTAACCGTTAGCAAATATTAAAACTCAGTATATCAAAATGAAAATATTACTAACACTACTTTTTTCTTGGACCTCTTTAGTGGTATACTCACAGAATAAAAAAACACATTCTGATAATGAAGCCCTTAATTTTAAGGCTTTATTTAATACTACAATGCAGTCTGGTGTATCATGCTATAGAATTCCTGCGATGATTACCGCACCAAATGGAGATTTGGTTGCAGCCATTGATGAAAGAGTACCCTCTTGTGGCGACTTAAAATTGAGTAAGGATATTAACATTGTTATTCGCCGAAGTGCTGACAATGGCGAATCTTGGACAGAAATTGAAATCGTAGTTGATTATCCCTTAGGCATATCTGCTTCAGACCCATCTATGATAGTAGATAACCTTACAGGAACAATTTTTATGTTCTTTAATTTTATGGATTTAGACAATGAAAAAGATATCTACTATTTAAAAGTAACTAAGAGCATAGATAATGGAAAAACTTGGAGTTCACCAGTCGATATAACGTCACAAATCTCAAAGCCCGAATGGCATAATGATTTTAAGTTTATTACTTCAGGGCGGGGAATACAAACCACCAATGGTAAATTATTACATACGCTAGTCGACTTAAAAAGTGGTCTTCATCTTTTTGCTAGTGATAACCATGGCGAGAGTTGGTACCTGATTGACACTCCCATTATACCAGGTGATGAATCAAAAATAATTGAGTTAGCAGATGGAACTTGGATGATAAATAGTCGTGTAAATGGAAAAGGACATAGGTTTGTTCACACATCAACAGATGAGGGCGCAACATGGGTTTCTAAACCCGATTTTACCCTTATCGACCCAGGCTGTAACGCTAGTATTATTAGATATACGTCTATTGAAGAAGGTGCTGATAAAAACAGAATTCTTTTTTCAAATGCAAAAATGAAAGATGAACGAAGTAATATGACAATACGAATTAGCTATGACGAAGGAAAAAGTTGGACAGATGGGAAAACTATCTATGCTGGAAGTTCTGCATATTCTTCAATGAGTATACTTTCTAACGGTGATATAGGTTTATTTTTTGAAAAGGATAATTATCAAGATAATGTGTTTGTTCGTCTCACCTTAGAATGGTTAACAGATGGTAATGATACGTATCAGAAACCTCAACCTGAATAAAGCCTGATTATAATAAATACTAGGCACTGGGCAAATGGTAGCAAAATTTTATTTCAAAAAATACTATCGGGCCCGAAAGGCAATTTTAGGCTCCTAAAAAGTTATTACCCCGTATATTGCAATAATAAACCACTATTATGAAATTAAACTTATTGTCGTGTGATGCACAGAGGCCAGATAAAAGAGCAATATCGCAATGTATATTAGAAATTTCATTAAATAGTAATGACTCTTTAGCAAATGAGCTTACAGGTATACTTTTAGAAGGTGATGCCGTAGATATTGATATCGATGATAAAAACTCTGGTTCTACTTTAAGAGCTCTTCGTAAACTAAGCATCGATTACGAAATTATAGAATGATTTAAGTGCTGTCTTTCTTTTCTTAATAAACCAAAATAAAACTATTTAATATATAATAATTGGGTCTAATCTATAAACCCATTACATGGCAAAATGGTAACATTTAAACCCTTAGAAAAGTTTTTAGACATTTAGTACTTTTAAAATGGGAAATACTTTTACGATAACCTATGAAAAAGCACAATTATGAAGTAAGAACAGAGTGGACCGGTAATGAGGGCAATGGTACGCTCGACTATAAATCATATAACCGAAATCATACGATTATTGCAAAAGGAAAGTATGGCGAAATAAAAGGTTCATCTGACCCATCTTTTCTTGGAGATAAAACAAAGTATAATCCTGAAGACCTTTTTCTTTCCTCAATATCGGCTTGCCATATGTTATGGTATTTACATTTATGTTCTGTTCATAAAATAGTTGTTACTGAGTATGTAGATAATGCCACTGGAGTCATGGAAGAAACCGAGAATGGGAGTGGAAAATTTACTGAAGTTACACTGCATCCTAACGTAGTGATCACGAATTTAAATATGACAACAAAAGCAAACCAATTACATGAAGAAGCAAATAAAATGTGCTTTATCGCAAATTCATGCAACTTCAAAATTGAACATAAGCCCAATACTTCAGTAGCATAAGAATACGCAGACTAAATATGTTATTGCTGTCTTATTTCTTACATCATTCTTAAACAGAATCCCTTAAACGGTTTTGAAACATTAGTAGAAGAATACACCCCTATTACTAACTGAAAAGTACCTTTCCCTAATTTTTCATTGTTTCAAATATTTAATTGGCACAGTTTTGTATTGTAATTTTACTATTATGAAAAAGCTATATTTAATTCTCAGTATATTCATGTTTGCACAATTCGGAAATGCACAACAAAAAGATTCATTTGAGTCTCTTTGGGAACAAGTTGAAAAATTTGAGAATGAAGATTTGTCTAAATCAGCATTAAAGCTGATTGAAACCATATCAAAAAAAGCGCGTCTCGAAAATAACGAAACTCAAATCATAAAATCACTTCTCTATAAATCAAAATTCGTCTTGATTTTAGAAGAAGATGCTGAATTAAATATCGTTAATGATTTTAAAGCTGAAATAGCAATTGCAGAAGGTGCATCGAAAAACATACTACACAATTACTTGGCTAATATCTATTGGCAATATTTTCAGCAAAACAGATATACGTTTTATAATCGTACAACCACTGAAACAAAAG
>CAXBIJ010000260.1:0-5353 GCA_963975675.1 uncultured Maribacter sp.
AGGTCATATAGAAACTGGGCGTTATAAAAAGGTTTTATTGATTGGTGCAGATAAAATGTCGTCAATTATAGATTATACCGATCGTACTACGTGCATTATTTTTGGTGATGGTGCTGGTGCAGTTCTTTTTGAACCAAATGCTGAAGGATTAGGTTTGCAAGACGAATATTTACGAGCAGATGGAAGTGGAAGAAAATTCTTGGGCATGGAAGGTGGGGGCTCAATAATGCCAGCCACAATAGAAAGTGTTCAGAATAAAAAGCATTTTATTTTTCAGGAAGGAAAAACGGTTTTTAAATTTGCAGTATCGAATATGGCAGATGTGGCAGCTAAAATCATGGCAAGAAATCAATTAACTGAAAATGATGTAAATTGGCTGGTACCGCATCAAGCAAATAAACGTATTATAGATGCTACCGCAAAAAGAATGGGTGTTGATGATTCTAAGGTAATGATGAATATTCAAAGATATGGTAACACTACTTCTGCAACATTACCGCTTTTATTATTTGATTACGAAAAACAGCTTAAAAAAGGAGATAACTTAGTATTTGCAGCCTTTGGAGGCGGATTTACTTGGGGGTCAATTTATTTGAAATGGGCATACAATTAACGAACAACTACCAACATAACTTATATAAATATGGATATTAAAGAAATTCAAAGCCTAATCAAGTTTGTAGCCAAATCAGGCGCAAGCGAGGTAAAATTGGAAACGGACGATATTAAAATCACAATCCGTACTGGAAGCCTTGGAAATGGTTATTCTGAACCTACCTATGTGCATAGTATGCCAATGGCACAGCAAGCGATGCCACCTGCTGCACCTGCTCCAACAGAACAGCAACAAGCTGCAATAAACAGTGCTGCTGAGGCTGAAAAGAAAAAGTCGGAAGACAATAAATATATTACAATCAAGTCTCCTATCATTGGTACTTTCTACAGAAAGTCCTCTCCAGATAAACCAGTTTTTGTTGAGGTGGGTGATACTATCAGTAATGGTGATGTACTTTGTGTTATCGAAGCAATGAAGTTGTTCAATGATATCGAATCTGAAGTTTCTGGAACTATCGTTAAAATATTAGTAGACGATTCTTCACCAGTAGAGTTTGATCAACCATTATTTTTGGTAGATCCTTCTTAACTAAATTTTGAGTATTAATTGTTAGATACTTTTTTTAGAATGGTATGTAAGAATCAAGTCGAACCTAGAACTTAAAATTTAAAAGATGTTTAAAAAAATACTGATTGCAAATAGGGGAGAAATCGCTTTACGTGTTATTCGTACCTGTAAGGAAATGGGTATTAAAACCGTTGCAGTTTACAGTAAGGCCGATGAGGAAAGCTTACATGTGCGCTTTGCAGATGAAGCAGTTTGTATTGGGCCAGCTGCAAGTAGCGAATCCTATTTAAAAATACCGAATATAATAGCTGCTGCAGAAATCACTAATGCAGATGCAATTCACCCAGGTTATGGCTTTCTATCAGAAAATTCGAAGTTTTCTCGTATCTGTTCAGAGCATGAGATAAAATTTATTGGAGCTTCTGGAGATCAAATTGATAAAATGGGAGATAAGGCTACGGCCAAAAAAACCATGAAAGAAGCTGGTGTACCTTGTGTGCCTGGTTCAGATGGTCTTTTAAAAGATGTTGCAGACGCAAAAAAGATAGCTAAGAAAATGGGCTATCCGGTAATGATTAAAGCTACTGCAGGTGGTGGTGGTAAAGGTATGCGTGCTGTTATGTCTGAAGACAAAATGGAAGAGCTTTTTGATAGTGCGGTAAATGAAGCTACTGCGGCTTTTGGAAATGGCGGTATGTACATGGAAAAATTGATTGAAGAGCCAAGGCATATTGAAATTCAAATTGTTGGTGATCAATATGGGAAAGCATGTCACCTTTCTGAAAGAGATTGTTCTATACAAAGACGCCATCAAAAATTAACAGAAGAAACACCTTCACCATTTATGACCGATAAGTTACGGGAAGCAATGGGTGAAGCTGCTGTTAAGGCTGCAGAGTATATTAAGTATGAAGGAGCGGGGACTATAGAGTTTTTGGTTGATAAACACCGTAAGTTCTATTTTATGGAAATGAATACCCGTATTCAAGTAGAGCACCCAATTACGGAACAAGTAATTGATTACGATTTAATTCGTGAGCAAATATTAGTGGCTGCTGGTGTGCCAATTTCAGGTAAAAATTACCTTCCAAAATTACATTCTATAGAATGTAGAATTAATGCAGAAGATCCCTATAATAACTTTAGACCATCCCCCGGTAAGATAACCACCTTACATATTCCAGGAGGTCATGGAATTCGTATGGATACGCATGTATATAGTGGGTATAGTATACCTCCTAATTATGATTCTATGATCGCTAAGTTGATAACAACAGCCCAAACTAGGGAAGAAGCAATCAATAAAATGAAGCGTGCACTTGACGAATTTGTAATAGAGGGTATTAGTACTACAATTCCATTCCATAGGCAGTTAATGGATCACCCAGATTATTTGGCGGGTAATTACACAACAGCCTTTATGAATAATTGGAAAATGAATCCACCCAAAGAAGATTAATAAAAAAACTCCAACAGCAATGTTGGAGTTTTTTTATTGCCATTTTAATCTAGATTTCCCTAACTTAAATAATTAAACTAATTTATCAATGAACCTTAGCTACTGGGAGCGAAACTCATGGTTTTCCAATATTGATTTTACAATAATTGGCAGCGGTATTGTGGGATTGAATTGTGCTTTAGAATTAAAGACGCAACACCCAAAAGCCCGTATTCTAGTTCTTGAAAAAGGAACTTTACCACAAGGTGCGAGTACAAAAAATGCTGGGTTTGCTAGTATTTCAGAAATATTATCTGACCTAAAAACACATTCAGAGCAAGAGGTCATTAATTTAGTTGGCGATAGGTGGAAAGGTATTCAGGCGCTACGTAGTTTATTAGGCGATTCATCAATTGGTTTTGAAAAATATGGCGGACACGAACTTTTTTTAGAAAGAGACGAGGAACTTTATCAACATTGTCGCAAGAATATACTTGAGATAAATAATTTATTGCGACCAGTTTTTAAGGAAGATGCTTTTAAAACCGCACCAAACCAATTTCATTTTAAGGGTATTAAAAACGAATATATTTCCCAAGTTTACGAAGGTCAAATCAATACAGGAGAGATGATGAAATCTTTGTTGCAGTTAGCTTTAAAAAAAGGAATCACCATATTAAATGCTACTACGGTCGATTCATATAAAGAGTCTGGGAACAAAGTTACAATTAACACAAATGGTTTTGAGTTTCAAACCAATAAACTATTATTAGCCACAAATGGTTTTGCCTCACAATTACTTTCAGAAAAAGTTAGCCCAGCAAGGGCGCAGGTTCTTATTACGAAACCAATTTCTAATTTATCTATCAAAGGAACATTTCATTTAGATGAAGGGTATTATTATTTTCGAAATGTTGGTAATCGTATACTTTTTGGTGGGGGTAGAAATTTAGATTTTAAAACAGAGGAAACTTATGATTTTGGTACTACCAATTTGGTTGAAAACAAACTCAAAGAATTATTGAAAACAGTTATTCTGCCTAATAATGAATTTGAAATCGATTATAGTTGGAGCGGAATTATGGGTGTTGGGCAACAAAAAAAACCTATTATAAAACAACTTACCGAAAATGTGGCCTGTGGAGTGCGTTTGGGGGGTATGGGAATTGCCATAGGGACAACAATAGGCAAGCAGTTGGCAGGTATTTTTAAATAGCTTTTATTCCTTTTAACCTGTTTTTTTAAATCTTATCCGAAAGTCACTTATTCTCTTGATTTTATTTTTAAATTGTACATCCCCTTGGCTTATCTATTACCAAATTAACCTATTTGTTTACTTAGAACAGTAGACGTCTAATATGGTTTGTAATAGCATTGAATACTATATGAAACAATTGACACAAAGGATTGCCACAGTTATTATATTAGCTGTGTTGGGCCCCATTTGCCTTGTAGGATGTGGTGCGGCGCAAACTCACTATCAGCGCGAATATGCTAAAGTGTGGAAAGAATTGATTAAATCTCAAGCTTGGCGAGAGTCGTTACTTGCAAAAAATGTTGAGAATACAAATGAATTATACGCTAGTATTGATAATGAGGTTTTATTAGCTAATGATTCAAAAATAGAGGCTGGTTTTGAAGATCGGTACCAGGCTCTAGTATCAAAAGCATATTTTAAAATAATTTCCGAAGCAGAGAAAGCAGATGCCCGTATTTCTGCAGATTATGAATTATTACAGGACGATGAATCAGCTAAATCAATAAGTAAAAAGCAAGAGCATGAAATAACCAAAAAATATGAAGCTCATAAAGCGATGTTGAGTGGGCTAAAGTCTTGGAATATTTTTAGTGAGGACCGATCGGGCGATTTAGATTATTTTAAAATTGAAAATAAAGACGCTATCCTAAGAATGATACAATCAGGCGATGAAGACCATCAAATGGTAAATTACTTGATTTATAAATTAGCAGATTTATACCACGTTGAAGAAAATTGAAGAATTAGAGACTTTAAAAAATGAGGCTTACAATCATTGTGGGCAATTTGTGTCAAAGAGGCTAGGAAGAATACAGTCGCAGATAAAAGAGTTAGAAACTGCACTAACATCAGAAACAAAAAGTAGTGCGGGAGATAAGCATGAAACTGGCAGGGCAATGATTCAATTAGAGCGCGAAAAACTAGGTCAGCAATTATCAGAATTAGAAAAAACACACCAACTTCTTTCTAAAGTTCCAAAAGACAGCAATTCCCAATTGGTTGGTTTGGGAAACTTGGTCGTTACCGATTCCTTCACATACTATATAGCGATATCTGCAGGAGAGTATAAAAATTCGACCAATTCTGTGTATTGTATTTCTGCAGCTACACCAATCGGAAAATTGATTTACGGTAAGGCTATCGGCGACACATTTCATTTTAATGCTAAAACCTCAACGATACTAACAATTCGATAATATTTCGTATAAAATATTTGGCTATCTTAAAGCCGGCATATCTTTTTTTGCCTGATTAATCATATGGATAAGAAAAGAAAATTACGGAGTAGCGAGTGGTTTGGGGGTAATGATAAAATGGGTTTTGTTCACCGATCTTGGTTAAGAAACCAAGGATATCCTGATGATTATTTTGAAGGAAAACCAGTAATAGGAATTTGTAATACCTGGTCAGAACTAACACCATGTAATGGGCACCTTCGAGATTTTGCTGAGGTTGTAAAAAGAGGAATTTTAGAAGCAGGCGGATTTCCATTAGAGTTTCCAGTAATGTCTTTAGGCGAGACTATTATGAAACC
>CAXBIJ010000261.1:0-5317 GCA_963975675.1 uncultured Maribacter sp.
TGTGCCGTATCTAGCATGTAATTCTATCTATTTTGTGTAAATTTCGCTTAAAAAATTGTAACCATCAAGATTGATGGTTTAAACTTGGAAAATGACACAAATTCCTATTAATTCTTGATAATGACTATAAACTGCAACGGTAAGCTTATTTCACTTCATCAACCCAAGGTAATGGGTATTTTAAATGTGACTCCAGATTCTTTTTATGATGGTGGAAAATATAAGGACCATTCTAGTATTTTGCATCAGGTTGATAAAATGAAAAACGATGGCGCAAGTATTATTGATGTGGGAGCCTATAGCACAAGACCAGGTGCCCTTGAAGTAGATGAACACACCGAATTAAAGCGGATAGTTCCAATTATTTCAATCATTTTAAAAGAATTTCCTGACGCAATACTATCGATTGATACTTTTAGAAGTAAGGTCGCTAAAGAATGTATCACCAACGGTGCGGCAATTATCAATGATATTTCTGCAGGGATACAAGACGAACAAATGCTGACTACTGTTGCTCAATTTAATGTACCCTATATTATGATGCATATGAGAGGAACTCCCCAAAATATGCAGCAACAAACTAATTATAACGACGTGTTTAAAGATGTTATGTTATTTTTTTCTGAAAGACTTTCAATCGCTAAATCCTTAGGAATTAAAGATATTGTTATAGACCCAGGTTTTGGTTTTGCAAAGAACTTAAACCAGAATTATGAACTCTTAAGACAATTAGAAATGATGAGTTTTATTGAGCATCCCGTATTGGTAGGCATTAGTAGAAAATCTATGATTTACAAAGCTTTGAATTCAACTGCAGACCAAGCATTAAACGGTACATCGGCTTTACACATGGTCTGTCTTCAAAAAGGCGCTAAAATTTTACGGGTTCATGATGTAAAAGAGGCCATGGAATGTGTAAAGCTACATAATCAATTAAATGCCTAAGTTTATACATAATTCTTGTTATCAATTTTCTTAATTTTACTAAAACGGTATTTATTGGATTTTTTAAATTTTATTGACTTTAGAATTACTGATGTTTTGGACATCATTTTTGTTGCCGTACTTCTATACTACATTTACAAGTTAGTTCGGGGCTCGGTAGCTATCAATATTTTTATCGGAATTGTAATTGTTTGGGCCTTTTGGAAACTGACCGAACTTCTAGACATGCAAATGATTAGTAGTATGGTGGGTGCGTTTATGCAAGTAGGCTTAATTGCATTAATCATTGTTTTTCAACAAGAGATTAGAAAATTTTTATTAATGATAGGGTCAACTAATTTCGCCAATAAAAGGAATTTTGTAAAACACTTCAAATTTTTAAAACAAGAAGGTATTTCAACAGACACCGATGTAGATTCGATTCTTAAAGCTTGCGAAAAAATGGCTAGCACCAAGACAGGTGCTATATTGGTAATAGAGCGTAATAATTCTTTAGATTTTATTAAGTCTACTGGTGATCGAATGAATATTGAAATCAACCAGCCTATTCTCGAAAGTATATTTTATAAAAATAGCACGCTGCATGATGGAGCTGCCGTTATAGCAGGGAACTATATTGTGGCTACTAGAGTTATACTTCCGGTATCTAATGAGCGAAACATTCCGCTACGTTTCGGATTACGACATAGAGCAGCTGTCGGCATCAGCGAAAAAACAGACGCATTAAGTCTTGTAGTAAGTGAAGAAACAGGTTTAATTTCCTATATAAAGAACGGCGAATTCGTTTTGTATGATTCCATCACACAATTAGGTAATATGCTTAAACAAGATTTAATATAAAAATTAAGCAACCTCTTCTGCTAAGAATTGGGCCTCATAGAGATTACTGTAGTACCCACCTTTTTTAAGTAGTTGTTTATGAGTGCCAGATTCTACGATTTTGCCAGCATCCATAACTATTATCTTATCTGCTTTTTTAATGGTAGCCAAACGGTGCGCAATAACAATTGAAGTTCTACCCTGAGTTATTTTATCGGTAGCTAATTGTATTAATTGTTCTGAATAGGTATCAACGGATGACGTAGCTTCATCCAAAATCAAAATACTTGGGTTACTAACATATGCCCTTAAAAAAGCTATTAATTGACGCTGACCACTTGAAAGCATAGTACCTCGTTCTTTAACATTATACTCGTAACCACCAGGAAGACTAGATATGAATTCATCGACGCCAATAGCTTTAGCAGCATTCTCAATATCATCAACGCTTATCGTTGTACTTTTCAATGAAATATTATTTGCAATCGTATCAGCAAATAAAAATACATCTTGTAAAACTACCGCAATGTGCGAACGTAAAGAGGCTAATTTGTATTCCTTAATGTCAACACCATCAATGGTTATCTCTCCTGAATTAATTTCATAAAAACGATTCAATAAATTAATTATGGTACTCTTACCTGCGCCAGTTGAACCTACAATAGCAACTGTTTCGCCAGCTTTTACCTCAAAAGAAATACCATGCAATACTTCCTCATCCTCTAAATACCCAAAACGAACATTTTTAAACTTTATATCACCCTTAATTACTTCCTGTTCATAAGAACCTACATTCTGTATATGACTATCGGTATCTAATATTTTAAAAACTCTATTTGCGGCTACCATTCCCATTTGTAGCGTATTAAATTTATCAGCGATTTGACGAAGAGGTCTAAACAGCAAATCGATTAGCATAATAAATGCGAAGATGGTACCAGCAATATCGGTAGTTATGTTTGCTACGTTTTGTAATCCTCCGTACCAAACAATTAGTCCAACTGTAATCGATGATACAATTTCTGCAATAGGAAAGAAGATGGAATTATACCAAACTGTTTTTAGCCAAGCATTTTTATGCTTTTCATTAATTACTCTAAACTTATCGCTCTCAATTTTTTCTCGTGTAAATAGTTGAACTATTTTCATTCCTGTTATACGCTCTTGAACAAAGGAATTCAAATTAGACACCTCTGCCCTAACTTCGGTAAAGGCAATTTTCATAGCCTTTTGAAACAACCTAGTTGCGTAAACAATTATCGGTAATAAGGAGAAAACAATTAATGAAAGTTTCCAATTGATTAATAACATAACAATAGCTGCGACCACCATTTTCAATAAATCTGCTACTATTACAAAAAAGCCCTGACTGAATATCTCCCCAATTCGTTGCATATCGGCAACCGCTCTAGTAACCAATACCCCCAATGAAGAATTGTCAAAATACTTCATTTTAAAGCTGAGCATTTTTTTAAATAAATCTACACGGATATCCTTTATAACAGACTCACCCAACCAATTAGCATAATAATTAAAGGCCAATTGACTAACAACTTGCCCTATTAAAACTACTAACATGGCAATTGTTAGGTACAACAACATCTCTTCATTGCTTTGCTTAATGGCATCGTCAATGATTTTTTTGACGATAAGAGGTGTTAGAATAGCGAAACCAGACAATAAAATAGCCGCAAGCGCCACCCCATAGAAAGTAAGTTTGTACGGTTTGGTGTAGGCCATTAAGCGTTTAAAAAGACGAGTGTCAAATGCTTTGCCAGAATCCTTATCCATTCTTTAAAATAGTATTGGGGTAAACAATAGAAGTCAAATATAATCCTTTTGCAGGGACGGATGCTCCTGCAATTGTCCTATCCTTGCTTTTTAATATGGTATTAACATAGTCTGCCGAATATTTGCCAGCACCTACATTCAATAGTGTTCCAACAATAGCTCTTACCATATTTCTTAAAAACCTATCTGCTGTAATCGTAAAAATAAGTTTATCATTTTCTACAGACCACTTTGCTTCACGTAAATCGCAAATGTTGGTAAATACATCTGTATTTGATTTAGAAAAACACTCAAAATCTTTTTTACCGATTAAAAACTCTGCGGCAGTATTCATTTTAGCTAAGTCCAAATTCTTCCATATAAAATGAGCCATATCCATTATAAATGGGTCTTTAGTTTTTGAGATATGGTATTCATATGTACGAGCAATCGCATTAAAACGCGCATGTGCATCATCTTTAACTTCAAAAATACGTTGTACCGCTATATCATTGGGCAGATAAGAATTAAGCCTAAAAAGTAGTTCTGGGATTTCTGTTAATTGCTCAATATCAAAATGAGCATACATTTCTTTGGCATGCACACCTGTATCAGTACGGCCTGCTCCCATTACAGAAATAGTACTATTCAAAAGTTTAGACATGGCATTTTCCAATACCTCTTGAACCGTTATTGCATTTGGCTGGTTTTGCCAACCATGATAAGCTTTACCGAAGTATGAAAATTGAATAAAGAATCTCAAAGGGATGTACTAGTTTTGTATTCTGTAAAGGTATTAAAAAGGAATCCGTTTTAAAATTCATTATTTATACTCAACCCGTAAAAATTATTGTTGACCAATGATTACTGAAAACTTGCTTTTATAGCCCAACACCCTAACTAAAATTTAATCTATAGTATGACTAAAATTCTATTGCTTTCTGACACCCACTCGCACATAGACGGTACAATATTAAAGCATGTTGGTTGGGCCGATGAAGTTTGGCATGCAGGGGATATAGGTTCTTTAGAGGTAACCGATGCAATTGAAAAATTAAAGCCCTTAAAAGGGGTACATGGCAATATTGACGATTATATTATTCAAAAAGAATTCCCAGAAAACAATAGATTTTTCTGCGAAGGTGTTGATGTTTGGATAACTCATATTGGTGGTTACCCTCCTAAATACAATGTAAGAACACGAGATATGATAAAAGAGAATCCGCCAAAGCTATTCATCTGTGGGCACTCTCATATTCTTAAAGTTATGATGGATAAAAAATTAGGCGTTCTTCATATGAATCCAGGTGCCTGTGGTAAGCACGGGTTTCACCAAGTACGTACAATGTTACGTTTTGTAATAGACGGAAAAGATATTAAAGATTTAGTGGTAGTAGAATTGGGCAAGCGTTAGCGATAGCAACTGCTTCTCTTTCCCATTTCAACCAATTAAATAATAGAAAGCTAGGCCCATTTCTGTATAAGTCGTACAAAGTCTTAAAACAAAAAAACCCGGAAACTACCCCGGGTTTAACGCACTAATACTACTAAGATGTTAGGTTTAACGCAAGCGATCAACAGATTTTACAAGATCTTCATCCTTTTTTATTGCCCTATTTGCAAGGACCAAAAAAACGATAGAAAATACTGGAATCAGCATCCCAATACCCTTCTCAGAGACCAAAGTCTCTCCGGATAAGTTTAGTGATCGATAAACGAAAAATCCTAGTAAAAAAATATTTAATATCATGTTCAGCCTGTTAATTACAAACTGAGTTTTTCT
>CAXBIJ010000262.1:0-5310 GCA_963975675.1 uncultured Maribacter sp.
ACCCTACTCTTTTTTTAATTTATTTTATTAACCATCAAATTCCATCAATCTTTTCTCTTAGGCTTTTAAGGGCCAAATGCATTCTTTTTTCAATAGCTTTAATACTTACCTCTTCCATTTCGGCAATCTCCACATATTTTTTACCATCAATCCTATTTAATAAAAAAGTAGTACGTTGATTTTCTGGTAAATCGTTTAATGCATTGTCAAGCTTTTGTTTGAATTCATTTTCTTCCATAATGAATTCAGGCGATTCATTAGTCGTTTTTAAGGTGCTGTCTGCATACTTTAATCTTACTTTTTCAGCCTTAATAACATTCAAGTATAAATTATTGGCAACAGTATATAAGTAAGATTTAGCTTTGTCTGGACTAACCTTTGAGCAATTTTCCCAAAGTTTGACAAATGCTTCTTGAACAGCATCATTGGCTTTTTCTTCGTTTCCGAATTTATAAAATATATAATTGAAGATGGTTTTAGACGTTTCATTAAAAACCCTTTTATATATGGCCTCCTCACAAACGTTTTGTTGTTGATTTAATTTCAATGGGTCTCTTTTTGTCAAATATATTTTAAAAAAAATTAAAAAGTAGGTAGGGTATTTTGAAAGTGAATTGTTTTAGAGTTATAATAACAAAAAATACCAAGTCATTATGAAAAAGTTTTTTAAATATACAATGTACGTTAGCCTACTAGCAGTTGCATTAAGTTTTACCTCATGTCAAGATGAGTTCGAAGTAATAAGTACTGGTACAGAGCCTCAGGCCATTACCGCAAATTCTTCGACAGCACAATTAATTCAACATACATCGTCTAATGATGGTTCTTTTGATAACATTGTTGACGGTACAAGTTGTTTTGATATTAAATTTCCATATATAGTTCAGGTAAATGGACTGGAGCTTACTATAGATTCTCGTGAAGACCTTCATCAAATAGAAGAAATATTTGATGCGATTGATGATGATCTTGATTTCTTGGAAATTTTATTTCCTATAACCATTACTGCTGGAGATTTTTCGGAAATCACCATTAATGGATTACAAGATTTACGAGAATTGGCTGCTGAATGTAAAGAAGGTGGCGATGATGATGATATTGAATGTATCGATTTTGTATACCCAATGACCATGTATACATTTAATGTAAACTTAGAACAAACTAGTAATGTGGTTGTTAAGAGTGATCGTGATTTAAGAATTTTCTTTAAAGACTTAGATGAGAACAAGCTTATTAGTTTTGACTTTCCTATTTCTTTGAAATTATATGATGGTACTACAGTTACGGTAGCAAACAATGAGGAATTGGCTAGAGAAATCGAAAATGCAAAGGATAATTGTGATGAAGACGACGACAACGATTACAACGATGATGATTTTAATGAAGATAGTTTTAATGATAAATTGATTGAGTGTGTATGGTTCGTGAAAGAATTTAAAAGAAATGATATTAACCAGACTATCCAATATGTTGATTATATATTAAACTTCAAGGAAGATGGCACTGTAATTACAGGCTTTAGAGGAGCTACAACTATAGCGGGCACTTGGAGCACAACTGTTGGCGATGATGGTGCTAAGTTGAATATGGAGTTTGAAACTTCTGTAGATTTTAATTTAGAATGGAATGTTTATGATATTGGTGATAATAGAATTAAATTATTTAATGGTGAAAGTAACCGTATTATAATGAAACAAATCTGTGTAGAAGATTTGGCTGAGGCTAAGCCAGATACATTAAGAGAAATTCTTAAGGAATGTAGTTGGGTTATCAAAAAAGTAAAACAACAAGGTGAGGAATTAGATCGATTACTAGGGTATGAATTTAAATTTATGGCAGAAGGTATCATAACCTTGAGTAACGGTGTAAACACATCAGAAGGTACTTGGGAAATAGCCCTGAATGCAGAACAGAAATTGGTTATGGCTATTACAATGGGTGAAGAACCTGGGGTAAGCTTTGAGTGGCCAATTCGCGAAATGGCTAATAATAGACTGAAATTTGAAGTTGATGAAATAGGGTATGAGCTTGTTATGCAACGTGTTTGTGATAACAATAATGCAGATGGTGACGTTGCCGAAATAAGAAACTTCATGATGGGAGGAGAATGGATTGTAGCTTCTTACATAGAAGGGGATGTAAACATGACCGATATGTATGGTGGATATAGTTTAGGGTTTATGGCTGAAAATCAAGTTTCTGTAATGGAAGGTGGTCAAGCTTTTGGTTCGGGACTATGGAGAGTGCTTAGAAATAGTGATGAAAAACTAAAAGTGTACCTCAATTTTGGAGAAAACATGCCTTTCGATGAATTAACCGATGATTGGGATTTTGTTTCCGTGGTTGATGGACGAATTGAATTAAAGGATATCAGTGGTGATGGTACCATTACCACATTAGTATTAGAAAAGTAAAATAAAATTAAAGCATCCATAAATATACCGTCAACAGTAAAGAGTTGGGCCTCGTTGGCGGTATTGATGGAGGTTTTAGTTCAGGAGTTTATGAAAATGTAATTCCTTTTTTGCCCCACAAGTAACTTTAGAGCATCCATTTTTTATGGATGCTCTTTTGTTTTGTAGATTTTGTGGTACTTGCTGCGGAATTAGCATTGATATTATTAAATTTGTAACCCCTTAAAAAAGAAAAGAATGTTCGATAATTTAAGCGATAAGCTAGATAAAGCTCTACATGTACTAAAAGGTCATGGTCAGATTACAGAAATTAATGTTGCCGAAACTACCAAAGAAGTACGTCGAGCCCTATTAGATGCGGATGTTAACTTTAAAATAGCTAAGGAATTTACCAATAGAGTAAAAGAAAAAGCTTTAGGGCAGAACGTTCTAACCACTTTGCAACCAGGTCAGTTAATGGTCAAAATTGTAAAAGATGAGTTAACACAATTAATGGGTGGTGAATCTGAAGGAATTAATCTTTCAGGAAATCCTTCTATTATATTGATGTCAGGTTTGCAAGGTTCTGGTAAGACCACCTTTTCAGGTAAGCTTGCGAATTTTTTAAAAACAAAAAAATCTAAAAACCCAATGTTGGTTGCTTGTGATGTTTATCGTCCTGCGGCTATTGATCAGTTACATATTGTTGGTGAGCAAATTGGTGTGCCAGTTTATTCTGATCGTGAGAATACTGACCCGGTTTCTATTGCAAAAGCTGGTATTGCAAAAGCAAAGGCAGATGGTCATAATGTTGTAATTATTGATACCGCTGGTCGTTTGGCGGTTGATGAAAAAATGATGGCAGAGATATCTGACATTCATAAAGCAATACAACCTCAAGAAACTTTGTTCGTTGTCGATTCGATGACAGGGCAAGATGCTGTAAATACAGCTAAAGCTTTTAATGATATTTTGAATTTTGATGGTGTTATATTAACCAAATTAGATGGTGATACCAGAGGTGGTGCAGCGATATCTATTAAATCGGTTGTAGATAAACCAATTAAATTCATTGGTACTGGTGAAAAGATGGAGGCGATAGATATATTTTATCCTTCGCGTATGGCCGACCGTATTTTGGGTATGGGAGATGTTATATCTCTTGTTGAAAGAGCTCAAGAGCAGTTTGATGAAGAGGAGGCTAGAAAAATTCAAAAGAAAATCGCCAAGAATAAATTCGGCTTCGATGATTTCTTAAGCCAAATTCAGCAGATTAAGAAAATGGGTAATATGAAGGATCTTATGGGGATGATACCTGGTGCAGGTAAAGCTCTAAAAGGTTTAGATATTGACGATGATGCCTTTAAACATATTGAGGCAATAATTTATTCTATGACGCCTGAAGAGCGTTCAACGCCTTCAAAATTAAACGCAAGTAGAAAAAAAAGAATTGCCAAAGGTGCTGGTAGAGAAGTGCAAGAAATAAACCAATTATTGAAGCAGTTCGACCAAATGAGCAAAATGATGAAAATGATGCAAGGTGGCGGCGGTAAGAAGATGATGCAGATGATGGGCGCCATGAAAGGAATGAAATAGTAAACGAGCAACACTAATTAAAAAAATACGGATATGGAATTATTGGATGGTAAGAAAGTATCCAATCAGATTAAAGAAGAAATCAAGGCTGAGGTTGCCAAGATGAGAGAGAGAGGTGAAAAGGTACCTCACTTGGCTGCAATCATCGTAGGTAATGATGGTGCAAGTTTAACTTATGTGGGTAGTAAGGTTCGTTCGTGTGAACGTATTGGTTTCGAGTCAACTCTTATTCAAATGCCCAGTACAACTTCTGAGCAAGAGTTATTGAAAAAAATAAAAGAATTGAACCTTGATGATGATATCGATGGTTTTATAGTCCAATTACCATTACCTGAACAAATAGATACCCAGAAGGTGATAATGGCTGTAGATCCAGATAAGGATGTTGACGGTTTTCACCCTACCAATTTTGGTAAAATGGCTTTAGATATGAGTACATTCATACCTGCAACCCCATTTGGTATTTTAGAATTGTTAGAACGTTACAAAGTAGATACGAAAGGTAAGCACACGGTGGTTATAGGTCGTAGTCATATAGTAGGTAGGCCAATGAGTATTCTTATGGGTAGAAAGGGTTGGCCAGGAAACTCGACTGTTACCTTAACCCATAGTCATACCAAAAACATTACGCAGATTATATCTCAGGCAGATATTGTTATTTCTGCTTTAGGAGTACCTAATTTTCTGAAAGCTGAAATGGTTAAAGATGATGCGGTTGTTATCGATGTAGGTATCACAAGAGTGCCAGACGAAACAAAAGAAAAAGGATACTATATTACAGGAGATGTTGATTTTGAGAATGTAAGTAAAAAAGCATCTTTCATCACTCCCGTTCCTGGTGGTGTTGGTCCTATGACGATAGCGATGTTGTTGAAAAATACTTTGCTAGCACGTGAAAGACATAGAAGTAAAAACTAATAATTTTATATTGTAATAAAAACCCGATAATACTTATCGGGTTTTTTTATTATAGGCCAACAGATGAGTTGTTAAACACTTAACGCATACTTTTTAATCTTGAAATTCAATGTGCGATGATGTATTCTTTTGGGTAGCGGTTGTAGTTGAATCATTAGGTTTTATAATGTCTATATCATTACTATCGTCGTAATCACAGCTAGATATTAAAGTAACAGCGCAAAGAATGAGGAAACTAATAATAATGTTTTTCACAACTTTTTAATTTTTGGTATTGAGCTTTATTGCTCTATTATTAAAACGTTTAGAAATTAAAAATGGTATTCTTAATGGTTCAATACTATAGTATTGAACTCAATTATCATATAAAAGTTTGTTTAATGGTGATGTGCAGAAATACTGT
>CAXBIJ010000263.1:0-5219 GCA_963975675.1 uncultured Maribacter sp.
ATTCGAAAGAATGCAGTATCTGCTACCGTAGTCAAATTACCATTTTACAAAGCTAAATGATAGATTTTCAACGTGTGCTTAATTCTATTAACGAAGCTGCTTCAAAGGAAAAAGATAGAGGTAAAATCGCAAACTATATTCCCGAATTAGAAAAGATAGAATTAGAAAAATTTGGCATTCACTTAATAGATATGCAACGTCATACCTTTTCTGCCGGCAATCATGATGAACGTTTTTCCATTCAAAGTATCTCGAAAGTCTTAACCCTTTCAATGGCACTAGGCCTAATTGGAGAAAAACTTTGGGAGCGTATAGATGTTGAACCATCTGGTGATCCATTTAATCATTTATCATTATTAGAATTAGAAAATGGCATTCCAAGAAATCCATTAATTAATCCAGGAGCAATTGTTGTAGCCGATATATTGGTGTCGCAATTAAAAAATCCGAAAGAAGATTTTTTAGCTTTTGTTAGAAATATTTCGAATGACGAATCCATAGATTACGATAAAGCCGTTGCAGAATCTGAAAAACGAACAGGTTTTAGAAACTTTGCCGCAGCTAATCTTTTAAAATCTTATGGAAATATAAAGAATGATGTAGATTTAGTTCTTGATTTTTACTTTCATCAATGTTCACTTTCAATGAGTTGCGCCCAACTGGCAAATACCTTTTACATGTTTATTAATCATGGTAAATGTAGTAGAGATATTACGCATTTGACAACACGACAAGTAAAACGTATTAATTCATTAATGATAACCTGTGGCTTTTATGATGAATCAGGCGAGTTCGCATTCGAAGTTGGTTTACCCGGTAAAAGTGGTGTTGGCGGTGGCATTGTAGCTTTACTCCCAAATAAATTTTGCGTTGCTACTTGGTCTCCAGGACTTAATAAAAAAGGGAATTCAAAATTGGGAATGCTAGCTTTAGAAAAATTAACGACCGAAACTGAACTATCTATTTTTTGAGTTTGGACAATAAAAAAATATTGATTCTAGGTGGCAGTGGTTTCATAGGCAATTCAATTTACAAAGAGCTTTGTAATTATTTTGACACCTATGGCACCTATTGTCATGCCGCAAATTCATTTTCCGGTAATAAGCAGTTTGTGCATTATAATTTAGAAGAGGATGATATTGTAGAAGTACTAGAATTGGTAAAACCTCAAATTATAATTTCTGCATTAAGAGGTAATTTTGCAGCTCTCATCATTGCTCACGAACATATTTTAGAATATGTGAGTAAAGAAGACTGCAAATTATATTTTATATCATCAGCAAATGTTTTCGATGCATACAGTAAATACCCATCTTATGAGTTGGATAAAACACTATCTGAAAGCATATATGGCAGACTGAAAATTAGAATTGAAAATATGCTTTTAAGATTACCTAAAGAGAAAATGGCAATCTTAAGAATCCCCATGGTTTTTGGTAATAGTTCTCCTAGAATACGAGATATGAAAAAAGCAATTATTGAAAATGAGCCTATAGAAGTTTTTCCAAATTTAATATTAAATGTTACTAATGATGATAAGGTAACACAGCAAATTCATTACCTTATTAATAGAAATAAAACAGGAATTTATCATTTAGGAAGTAATGACCTTACGCATCATGAAGATTTTATTAAAGAAGTTTTGGAGCGAGTAGGCAATTTCAACCCTATTATAAAAAGAGTCTATACAACCAATGAGGATAGGTATTTGGCAGTATTACCCAAAACCAATCAATTACCAAAAAATTTACAATTTACTTTTCAAGATATTATTGATCATCATGTTTTAAATTAGTGAAATTATGAAAGAAATAGAAAAATTTACCGATGAACAAATAGCAGATTACTTAGGTCAACTTGACGGATGGGAGTATGTAGATGGTGCTATAGAAACCACGTTCGAGTTTAAAGATTTTAAAGAGGCTTTTTCTGTTATGACTCGAATTGCTTTTGAATGTGAAGCTCATAATCACCACCCTGATTGGAGCAATGTATATAAAACTTTAAATATTCGTTTAAGCACACATGACGCAAATGGGGTTACCGAAAAAGATTTTGTACTTGCACGAATTATTGAAGATATCGTAGAAAGCGAATAATAATAACATAGTCAAATTATAAGATAATTGAGCTTTGTAAAGAAATATATATGATTTCTGAACATCGCTTGTTTTTGTACATTTGTTTAAAATAATTTACCATGGGAAGAGCTTTTGAATTTAGAAAAGCACGTAAAATGAAAAGATGGTCAGCAATGTCCAAAGCCTTTACTCGTATAGGCAAAGATATTGTTATGGCTGTAAAGGAAGGCGGACCTGACCCAGACTCCAACTCACGTCTTAGGGCAGTTATTCAAAATGCCAAGTCTGTCAACATGCCTAAAGACAATGTTGAAAGAGCTATTAAAAGAGCGAGTGACAAAAGCTTAGGAGATTACAAAGAAGTTCTTTTTGAAGGTTATGCACCGCATGGTATAGCAATATTAGTCGAAACCGCAACGGACAATAATACTAGAACTGTTGCGAATGTTAGAAGTTATTTTAATAAATGTAATGGGAACATGGGAACTTCAGGATCTGTAGAATTCATGTTCGACCACACCTGTAATTTTAGAATCCCAACAGAAGGTACCGATCCCGAGGAATTAGAATTGGAACTCATTGATTTTGGTGCCGAAGAAGTTTTTGTAGATGACGACGGTATTTTAATTTACGGCCCATTCGAAAGTTTCGGTGCCATACAGAAAGAATTAGAAAATAGAGGACTAGAAATACTTTCCTCTGGTTTTGAACGAATTCCTCAAGTAACTAAAGCCTTATCAGAAGAAGAAGCTGCAGATGTAGAAAAACTTTTAGAAAAGCTTGAAGAAGATGACGATGTGCAGAATGTGTATCATTCTATGGAGGAATAACGACAGCTTAAAAAGCTATTTTGTTTCTAATTACTCCTTTCTAAGTCCTAAAAAATCAAAACCCCTCGACAGTTAGTGCCAAGGGGTTTATACATTATAGTAAACTATTTACTAGTTTTAATAAACTTTTGGGTGATGGTTGCCATATGTGCTCCGCTAGCACGTATCATATAAACCCCTGTTTGTAAATCCTCAATATTCAATTGCTGTCTTAAGCTATGATTTGCTTTTATAGTGCGAATCAATTTACCAGTCATATCATGAATGGAATAGCTATCTACCTTATCGGTTTTCGACAATTGTAAATTAATCGTTTTAACAGATGGGTTAGGCCATACCTCTAGTTTTAGTGTAACGATACTTAAGAACAATAAAGGATTAATTTCTCCAAATGTTGGTGCTAACAATGAGCCTGCAAATTGATTAAAAGCAATTTCCACGGCAGTAATACTATGTGCTATTGGCACTTCATGGTTATTAATAGCGTACCACGCATTGGTCTGACTATCCCTAAACACTAATTGTGGCTCAGCACCCGTGAAGGTAAAGTCGGCCCCGCCTAATTGCTCGCCAAATAAATAGGTCTCATCGGTTGAGGAATCCGGCACGCCCAAGGCATCATAGATAATTCCTAGACCTACAGTACTTCCCGAATCCAACTGACCATCGTTATTAGTATCGAAATCGGTCATCGACCCATCGTAATTTTCTGTTACTATAATAGTATGACTTGGATTCTCGATGTTGTCGATTGTCACTTGCAAAAGTCCGTTACCATCAAATGTTCCTGATACCTGTTGTGTCCCATCTACTTGACCAGAAGCACTAGCGTCACTATCAAGTAGAATTATCCACCCGTTAAACATTGTACCAGATGCACCTTTTAACTCAATTATTTGCGTACTTGGGTCATCCCCCGCAGGGTTCGGCTGGTATTCACTTATATAAGCCATTTGTGGCACTGGCACCATCGTAACCGTTACTTCTTGGGTCGCGGTATTACTGCAACCACCGGCATTACTATATTCATAGGTAATGATATGCATACCTACACCTGCTTGTGCCGGATCAAAGATTGGTCTACCGTTCGGATCCGAGCCTACCCCGTTACCGGAATAAGTACCGCCCATTGGGCTGCCCGTGTTTAAACTAATTGGGGCATCGTCTACTAGAAAATCCGATGGTAACTGTAAGGTTACTTCTGGTAGCGAATAAATCGTTGCCACCATACTGGTAACTGTGCAATCATCCGTCATATCGTTCGGGGTGCCATTGTTTGAAACAGCAACTGCCCTATAAGCGATGTTCCCTGTAAATGACGGGCTGTCGAAACCGATATCCGCCAACATGTTCGTGGTGGCCGATGTAATCGGAGTCCACGTTTCGCCATTCACCGATTGCTCCCATTGATACCCTACGGTCGCACCATTGTTTGCATCAACGGCTACGGTTAAACTTGCAACATCTCCAAAAGCTAGACACTGTTCGGTAAATTCAGGCTGATCCAGAATTACTATACTGCAGTCTACACCGGGTATCGTAGTAACCTCTATTTGGTTGCTCACAACTTGTGTACAATTGTTTGCGTTCGTATACGTGTACGTAACCGTGTGCACGCCCACCCCTGCCTGTGCAGGGTCGAATATCGTTCTTCCGTTGAAATCGTCACCGACCCCGTTACCGGAATAACTGCCACCCGTAGGACTGCCCGTGTTCAGATACACCGGAGCATCGTCTACCTGTAAACTAACAGGCAATTGGAACGTAACCACTGGTAGCGTATAAATCCTTGCCGTCGCACTGGTTTCTGTGCAATCATCCGTTGTATCGTTCGGCGTACCGTTGTCCGATATTGCGGTGACACTATAATCGATATATCCCATAAATGTGCTGCTATCGAAACCGATATTGGCCAACATGTTGGTATTGTTCATTATTATTTCCCAAGGCCCACCATTGACAGATTTCTGCCATTGATAACTTACAGTTGCACTGTTATTTGCATTGACAGCTACAGTTAAACTTGTAACATCTCCAAAGGCAAGACACTGATCAACAAAAACAGGTTGCCCTGTAATGGTCAAGGTACACGTGTCGGGACAGCCATTGTTAGCCACAGTACCAGCTACGTTAGGACACGTATCCTGGCAATCAGGTGTACCGTCTCCGTCACTATCTATTCTATCATCACATGGGTCGGTGCAATCAGGTGTACCGTCTCCGTCACCATCAATGCGGTTATCACAATCATCCAAACAATCGGCAATACCATCACCATCTTGGTCAAAGCCCTCATCAACTTTACCAT